>NZ_KE992652.1:0-2665 GCF_000466465.2 Clostridium sp. KLE 1755 | reverse complement strand
TGAATGCGCAAACCTGCCTGAACTGTTACCAAATTATGAACCTGTGGATTTATAATGTTTCAGGCCGATCCGGAAGAAAATATAACAGGGAAGAAGAAAAAGAAGGGATATTACGGGCATTAACATATAAACCGGACTCTTCTTCCTGTCCATCAGATAAAGAAGCGGATAATACTGAAAAAGCGCCAGAGGAATCACAAAGGTCAGAACCTTAAGAATACCGCTGCCATAGACGGAAAAGGGATATTTTCCAAACTCACGCGCTCCGTAGGTGAATATATTCATAAAATTGAGATTCTGAATTGTAAAAAAAGTAAATGTGGCCTTCAGAAGAAAAAGGCTGAAAAATAATATGCTTCCGCAAAGTATCATGAGAAAGAGGGTTACGATTTTTTTCCAGTCCCAGAGAATACCGCTTCCCGGAACCGCGTAGCACAGCACAATTACAGCCTGGATCAGCAAGCCGAGACGTGTGAAATCCATATTGGGAACCAGTATCTGCAGAATAATGTTTCTTGGGCGGACGAGGGCGCGGTCAAATTCACCGTTTCCCATAATTCTTGGAAATACGGCCAGGCCGCCGCCGAACATTTCTCCAATGGCAAAAGCCATCATTACTACGGCAAAGCACAGTAATACCTGATTATAGTTAAAATCATCAATAGCATTTACTCTGGAGAAAATAAAATACAGCCCGAAAAAGGAAGTGAAGGCCGTAATAAACTGCCCCAATGTTGTCAGCAGAAAAGAAACCCGGTACTGCATCTGGCTTTTCAGATTCATTGCCACCAAATTCATATAAAGCTTCATACTTCTCACCCTCCCTGTACCACAACTTTTTTAAGAGACGCCCTCATAAAAAGCTGTCCGGTTAAAACCAGGGCAGCCAGCCAGAATAGCTGGAAAAAGACACCCTGCATGGCATCCATACCGGTCAGCTTTCCGCAGAATATCTGCAGCGGCATATTCTGCATCGCCGCAAAGGGAAGTACCCTCACCACAGTCAGTACCTGATCCGGAAAAAATGGGAGCGGTATCACGCCACCAGACAAAAATGTGGTGATCGCCGTCACTATGATTTTTATCCCTCTCTGCGATACTATGTAAAAAAGCGAAACATACATCAGCATGGCAAAGGCTACCACAACACCCAGGGCAATAACCGCGGATATGAGGAAAAGAAGGAGCTGCATCAGATTCTGCGGCAAAACCATCCTGTATGGCTTGGGAAGAAGCGCCGCAATAAACAATACCGGCAGGCTGTTCACAGACATAAACGCCACCCGGTTCGCCGCGGACTGGGAAAACCAGCGGCCGTACAGCCCCATGGGGCGCACAAGCTCATAGGCTATGGAACCGCTACCGATAGCCGTATAAATTTCCTCATCACCAAACACCACTGAATACATGAGAAATAATATCTGCTGCATCCAAACATAGGATACGGTCTGCGAAAACTCCATTGGAAAGGCATTTCCCGCAGTGCGGTAAAGGGCGGTATATGCCAGGATTTCCATAAATGCCCATGCGAAGCTTTTCAGAATTTCTCCAAACGCAGCGGCCCGGTACTGCAGACTGTTGATAAAACGGATGCGGAACACCGTAATGTATTTTTTCATGATGGTACTCCTTTTGATGGGGATGATTTAGAAGGTTTACTTTATTTCGGGGGATCTTTATCATACGCGTTGCGGTGATATTTTTCAAGTGATTAATAGTAGATAAAGGCAGAAAATAATAAATTAAATTATTTTAAATATTGAAGTATTTTTTATGATATATTGCAAATCAACGTGAATAGTGCTATCATAATGATATAGAAGGTGCTACCTATAGACAGTTGTCCCATTCATTGAATTTGACTAGAAATAACCTCCAATCTTTCTCAGGGACGTGGTTGTTATTTCTTTGCTTCTATGTAAGCTATCAAAAGTGGAATTATGATTACAAGAATGTAACAGTTCAGTCTTCGGCCGAACTGTTACTGCATCCGCCCATGATAAGTCGCCTTCGGCGAGGGGCGGATGCCTGCTGTCACCACGTTTTCTCACGGTTTGCGCAGTAAATGCGCAAACCTGCCTGAACTGTCACACAAGAATTCTTTAATAGCAGAAAAGATCTTGCAGAAAAGCGATAAAAGTGTTAATATATTTACATAAAAGGTGCTACCGATAGACGGTTGCCCCATTAAAATTTTAGCTGAAATAACCGCCAATCTTTGTTAGGGACACGGCGGTTATTTCTTTGCTTCTATGTAAGCTATCAATAGCGGAATAATGATTGCAAGAATCATTAACACCAGCGATAACAGTTCAAAGTCGCTCATTATCCATTCCCTCTTTCGTATCATATTCCTGAAAACAGGTTTCTATGTAATCAGAGGGTCACAAAGGATGCTGGCATCCTTTTCCCTCCGTAAGAGGGCAACCGCCTACCGTGTAGGGTAGCACCGTTTATAGTATATCAAAAAATAATAAATGAAACAATAACTATATCTATATCTATAAAATGTTTATAAACAATTACTTTGGAGAGTATTTTATATTATTTTCTATATTTCTTTCTATTAATCTTCCCCCATCCTTAAATCCTTTTTTTATCCAATCTGACAAAGCAACTGCTTCTAAAACCTCTTATTAGTGCCTGCTGATTAAGCCAGTTTTAT
>NZ_KE992651.1:9680-38904 GCF_000466465.2 Clostridium sp. KLE 1755 | reverse complement strand
GACAACACCCCCATCCCGCCCGGGAAGAAAGACGGCTGGCTGCCGCAGCCTCGGACGGCGGAAAGTACGGCGCCTGCGCTTATGCGTTTCTCCTGCCACAGTCGATGCATGTAACTGTGAGGGGAGTAAACAGCTGCGAAGCGGCAATACTTTAAGAAATAGTTAACGAAATCTTAAATGCGGTATATCTAAGAAAATGGTATAATATCGATAAATGCAAAGGAAGCGGACAGTTCGCTGGGGGCGTTGTCTGTCCTGCGGGGACTGCGGGCCATGCGCGTGGACAGGGCGGAACCGTAAAAAACTGCCGGGGGCATGTGGGATGCCGGGGCCGGCGCTGAATGACAGGATGGTGGTTATGAAATATAAAATTTTGCTGGTAGACGACGACAGGGCACTGTTAAAAATGCTTTCCAATTTCCTGGAATTAAAGGGCTATGAAGTGAATACCGCATCCGGCGGGATGGAGGCCATGGAAAGCATAAAGGCTGCGCCGGATCTGATACTGCTTGACATCAATATGCCCGGCATGGACGGGCTGGAGCTTTGCAGGCAGATACGGGATAAGATTTCCTGCCCGATCCTGTTCCTCACAGCGAAGGCGGAGGAGCAGGACCGGGTGAACGGACTGCTTTCGGGCGGCGACGACTACATTTTAAAGCCCTTCAGCTTAAAAGAGCTGGAAGCCAGAATCATTTCCCATCTGAAACGGGAGGAACGGCACAGGACAAAATCGGAGTACCGGTTCCGGGAAGGGCTGATGATCGACTACACGGCGAAGGAAGTGCGGATTGACGGCAAAAAAGCGGATTTCACCAGAACGGAATATGAAATCATAGAATTCCTTTCCATGAATCCCGGCCAGGTATTCGACAGGGAAAGGATCTATGAAAAGGTATGCGGCTACGATGCCCAGGGAGACAGCCGGGTCATTACAGAGCTGATCAGGAGAATCAGGAAAAAACTGGCGGAGTACACAACGGCGGAATTCATTGAGACGGTCTGGGGGATGGGATACCGGTGGGAAAAATAAAAGATCTTTCAATCAGAAAATCTATCATACTCTATATGGCGGTGAGCCTCATTTTGAGCTTCCTGGCCTCGGCGGCCGTCATGCTGGCGGCGGTCAGGATACAGAAACGGGTCTGGATAAAATATATGGATGCGTCGGTTTATGCACAACAGGCTGATTTTACCTTCCAGGACAGCATCCCAAGGCCCGGTGCCTGGGAAATGACGGACGCGGATCATTTTATTTCGGAGGCCTGTGATTTTCTGGAGACCTACAGCAGCCTGGTCATTTCCGTGGCGGGAACAATAGCTGCCGTGTTTTTATTTTACCGCAATAAGCTGAAGACGCCCCTTCAGGAGCTGTCGGAGGCATCAGGGCGGATTGCAAAAAACGAACTGGATTTCAGGATTGTTTATACCTCCGGGGATGAGCTGGGCAGGCTGTGCGGGGAATTTGAGAGGATGCGGGCGGAGCTGGAAAGAAATGAGCGGAAAATGTGGCACATGATAGAGGAGGAAAAGGCGCTGCGTTCCGCCGTGGCCCACGATATCAGGACGCCCCTCGCCATATTGCAGGGATATCAGGAGATGCTGCTTGAATATGTTCCGGAGGATGCCCTGGACAAGGACAAAATGATGGACATGCTTCAGGAGGGAATGACGCAGATTGAGCGGCTGAAGCATTTTGTGGAAAGCATGCGCACCTTGTCCGGTGTTGAACAAAGAAAGGTTTGCCCCAGGAAAACTGAGTTTTTGGCGTTGCAAAAACTGGTGGAGCGAAGCGTGAGCTTCATGGCGGAGGCGGCTGGAAAGCGGTATATGGTCAGCGGCAAAAATACGGAGGAAAAACTATACCTGGATGCGGAGCTTGTCCTGGAGGTGGCGGAAAACCTCGTATCCAACGCTCTGAGGTATGCAAGGACAGAGGTGGCGGTTGATATCCGCATGGCGGGAAAGGAGCTGGAACTGACGGTCATGGATGACGGAAGCGGCTTTACGGTGAGCACGCAGCAGGCCATGAAGGCTTATTTCCATTCCAATCCCCAGGATGATCTGGAGCATACCGGACTGGGGATGTATATCAGCAGGGTATACTGCGAAAAGCACGGAGGCAGGCTGGCCGTGGGAAATGCCGAAACAGGAGGCGCAGTGGTTAAGGCCGTATTTTACGCGGCTGAGGACGGATTTCCGGAACATACGTAAACAGGAACACAGGTAAACAGGGAAGGGATCAATAGAGAACGGTTCGTAACTATGCAGTTGCGGCTGTTCTTTTTTTCTGTTGTTTTTTTGTTGATAATCGGATGCTAGGATATTTTTATAGAAAAACTGCGGCATGGCTGCTTACCCATGGGGCAGTGCCGCAGGCATAAAAAGAAAGGCGGGATATTATGAAAGCCATTATCCGAAGAGAACTGAAAAACTACCTGAAAAACCCTTTTTTCTGGATCGGTCTTTTCTTTATTGTTTTTCAAATGTATCAGATACTCAGTCCCTATCTGCATATTCACTATTATCAGCAAGGAGAGGCGGCTGAGGAACTGGCAGAGGAGAATATCGGGGATGCGGACATCACGGACGGGTATGTGCCCACGGACGAAGGGAAACGTATGGAGCTTGCCTGCGAATTGGTAAAAAGGGATATGGCGCAGGAGCTTAACATGACAGAGGAAGAGGCCGGCGAAATTCTGGCAAAGATGCGCAGGGAGGATATGAGCCTGGAGGAAATGGAAATAAGACTGGCTGAGGACTATAATTTCTATACAAAATACGGCATCCGTTATTACTATGACATATCGGAGTTTCATAAGGGAAGTGAGGGGGAAATTAATGACTATCTGGACAGGAGCCTTTCAGAGCATACCTATTCCTACTACCTGGGCAGAAAATTCACGGATTTCTGCGGCCTTTTTCTGGGATTTACGGCGATGCTTCTGCTGGCGTTCCTTTTCATCCGGGATACGAAAAGGGATACCTGGGAGCTGCTGCACACAAAGCCGTTGAGCGCATCCGCTTATATCTGCGGGAAGGCCATGGGCGGTTTCCTGGCAATGGTTCTGTTATGGGGCTTCCTGACCCTTCTGTTTGGAGGAATGTGTGAATATGCGGGGATACAAAACGGATTCCCGGTCAGCTTTCCGGTATTTTTCGCTGCGGCGGCCGTGTATATCCTTCCCAACCTGCTTATGATTGCCTGCGTTTATACGGCAGCTGCCCTGGTATTTAAGAATCCGCTGCCCGCGGTTCCGGTTTTGTTTTTATATATGATCTATTCCAATATGGGCAGCAGGGGGCCGGACGGGAACTATGGCTATTTCGGCAGGCCGCTGGCGATTATGGTGCGTTTCCCGGGAAAATTTTTTGAAACCGAGAAGCCTCCGCTGGCGTTGCTTAACCAGACGTTTTTAATCTGCGCGTCGGTGCTTCTGCTGATACTTTCCATCAGCATCTGGAAAAGGAGGTGGGTTTATTGAAACAGGAAATCAAAATTGTCCTTCCGGCATACAAAATTTTTTACTCATTGTTCTTTCCGGTGGTTCTCTGCCTGATCAGAGGCGTGGCCAGAGCCGATGAAATCGGCGGCGCGCTGGATTCCAATATGGCTCTGCTGTCCCTGGTTTTCTGCGCTGAAACCTGGGTAATGGAACGCAGCGGAAGGCGCTGGGAGATATTTACGCTGTATCCGGTAAAAAACAGGACGAAGACGGTGCTTCGCAGGCTGGCGGTGCAGCTCTGTTATTTATGCGTGCTTTCCTATGTGGGATATTTCTTTTACTATTGGCAGAAGCCCGCCGTTCCGTTGGGAAAAACGGCGGCGGGCCTTTACGGAAGCTATCTTCCGGCAATCATGGCCACAGTGATTTTCTTTGGCGTATTGTCGATGACCTTATCCAATCTGTTTCAAAACCAGTGGGCCGGGATTGGAGGCTCCTTCCTGCTGTGGCTGACGCTGTACTCCACGTCCGGTGACAAGGTTTTGGGAAGGTTCAATATTTTCGCCTATGCCTTCCGGGAACTGGATGGCCCGGAGGATTTTTCCTGGCTTTGGGGAAAGGCGGCGGGGATTCTGATTGCGGTGTTTCTGCTGGGGTGGCTGCCCCATATTTTAAAGAAAAGAGGATGAAGGAGTTTAACATGCGCCTGGGGAGCGCTTTTGAAGAATGCGGAGGGTAAACACTGCCCCCGGACGGAAGGAAGCGTTTCCCGCCGCCTGATTTGAGTATAACATTAGCCGCGTATTTTTTTCGCGCAGATAGGAGCAGGAATGAATATAAAAATGAAGGATGTAGCGGTGAGCTTTAAGAACGGCGTAACAGCCGTAAATCATGTGAATCTGGAAATCCCCCAGGGGATTTTCGGGCTACTGGGGGAAAATGGGGCGGGAAAAACCACGCTGATGCGGGTACTGACTACTGTATTGAAGCCCTCCTCCGGAACGGTACTGATGGACGATTTGGCTTACAGTGAAGGCAATTATGAGAAAATCCGGCGAAAAATCGGATATCTGCCCCAGGAGCTGAACCTGTACCCGAACCTGACCGTCCGGGAATGCCTGGAATACCTGGGCGGGCTGTCCGGCGTGCCCCGGAAGGAATGCAGGGAGAGAATTGACGAGTATCTGGAAAAAACAAGCTTGGCGGAGCATCAGAAGAAAAAGATGAGGCAGCTGTCCGGCGGAATGAAACGCCGTGTGGGCCTGGTTCAGGCGCTTTTAAACGAGCCGGAGTTCCTGATTGTGGATGAACCTACCACGGGGCTTGATCCGGAGGAGCGGATACGTATCCGGAACTTGCTGGTGGATTTCTCTAAAAACAGGACGGTGCTTTTTTCCACCCATGTGGTGGAGGATCTGGCCGCTGCCTGCAGCCGGTTGGCTGTTATGAAAAAGGGGGAATTCCTGTATACAGGAGAGATGAGCGAGCTGCTGCAGATGGCCAAGGGACATATCTGGGTGGGCACGGTTAGGAATGAGGAAGAGGCCCGGATGTGGGAACAGACCTGCCATATTACTTCGAAGCAGTATACGGAAAGCGGCCTGCGGGTGAAAATCATCAGCGGGGAAAAACCGGGACCAGGATGTGTGCAGCCGGAGATTACGCTGGAGGACGCCTATATGTATCTTATGAACCGGGAGGCAAAAAACTAAAAAGGGGCGGGGACGGCGGAGAAGTGTTTTAAAATACATGGACACTTCTCCGCTGTCCCCGTCCCCGGAGGCTTATCTGGCGGATTTCCCATTGCGGAGGAAGCCCGCAAGCAGCAGAAGCCCGCCAATGACAAAGCTGGAAAGCAGGACAATCAGGCAGACGTTCGCATTAATTAAAGCATTCGTCGACCAAAGGGTAAGATTGGCCTGGAACACGCTCAGATGATAGGTGCCATCTAAAATCAGGCTGATAATATCATTGGCGAAAGCAGTAACCGCGCCCACGGCAATGACGCAGATACCAGCCCGGATAAAGCCGTTGGCTTTCAGGTAACGGATGGCTGCAAACAGCGCCCAGGCGATCAGCGCGCCCACGGTGGAGATAAGAAGCGCCGGCCGCCAGTAGCCGGCAGCTTTGCTGTAAAAACCACAGGAGACAATGAGCAGGTAAAAAAGAATCGTATCCATAGCCATGACAAGCAGCCCTTTATTTCGTTCTGCAAAACCCTTTAACGGCGCCTGGCCGATAACGAAGGGCAGGAAGACGACGGAAAGCCCGAACAATACGGCAGTTGTGGCCACAAGCAGCCAGTTTCCCCCGCTATACAGGCAGCAGGTCAAAAGCAGCAGGAACAAACTGACGGCAAAGCTTCCAAAGGTCCACAGCCCCTTCTTTTTTTCCGCCATCATGGGTACGGCAGTGATGGAGGCCAAAACCAGCAGGGAGGTCAGCACGATAAAAAACCAGTCCAGCGTATTCCCGGTGGCGAGGTTAGCGATAAAGCAGGTAAGAAGCGTGATGGCAACAACGATAAATCCTGCGAACAGGGCTTTCTTCTTAATGCTCCTGGTATAATTTTTTATAATATCCTCTTTTTCATCATGCAGACAGTTTTCATAAGTGTTGTCCTGCAGTTTTTTCATTAGACTCCGGCAGGAAGCGCATTCCTCCAGGTGTTCCTCCACAATTTTCTTACTCTGTTCGCTGCAGGCCTTATCATAATAAAGCGGCAGCAGGTCTTTAATAACATCACATGAATATTTCATAGCTCCTCCATCCTTTCCTGAATTTTAAGACGTGCGCGGTGGTAAGTAACTCTTGCCCAGTTTTCCGTTTTGCCGAACAGCTTTCCGATTTTCTGGAAAGACAGCTCACCGAACACTCTTAGCTGAAATACTTCCTTATATGGTTCTTCCAGATTATGCAGCACCTGATGTATCTGAAATGCGGAATCCTCGTTCATGACGGCGCTTTCCACGCTGATGCCGGACGCCTTTTCCTCTGTTTCGGCAACGCAGGTTTTCTTCTGCAGTCGCAGCTCGTCGGTGAACAGGTTCTTGGCAATGGCGCACAGCCAGGTGAGCTCGGAGGAATTCCCGGCATATTTCTTCCCGGCGGTGATTGCCCTGAAAAATGTTTTCTGCGTGATTTCCTCTGAAATGTCCCGGTTCCTGGACAGCGCCAGGACAAAGGAATATACCTGCATGTAATAGGTGTTGTATAACTGCTCGAAATCCATTTCCACGACTTCGCCTCCCTTCTTATTGGTTTTGCTGGTTAGACGGAGGAGTTACGGTTTCGTTACAAAGTTTTTGAAAAAAATATTATTATTCAATATCAATCGTCCCGGTAATCCCGGACAGCGCGCCTTCCTTCAGCTCCAGCGCCATGCACCATTCCCCGCAGCGGGACTTGTCCGCCACATGGTAAATCCCGAATTCATAAGATCCCCTGAATCCAAAGCGATGGTAAAATTGCGGATCCCCGCAGAGAAACACGGCCGTGTAGCCAAGCTCCTGCGCGATTTGAAAGGCTTCCTTCATCATAGCAGTGGCGATGCCCCTGCGGAAATAATCCGGATGCACGCTGATAGGAGAAAGCAGCAGCTGCGTCACGGCGCCCTCCGGTGTGGTAATGTCCGTTTTATACAAAACGATTTGTCCCACCAGCCGGCCATCGTCATTTTCCGCAACCAGGGAAAGTTTAGGAATAAAGGCAGCCTTTTTGCGGACTTCATTTAGATAATCCCATTCCCCTTCATTGGTCGAGGTGGCAAAGGATATTTTTACAAGCTCATAAACCTCCGCGTAGTCGGCGGGTGTTTCCTGACGTATTTTCATGGCGGCTCCTGTCTGCCCTTTTAGGGGCGGGGATTAAAGAAATTAACATAACAACAGATTTTGAAAGCAATAAATAATTGATGGTTTCCAGTGTGTATGTAGTGGCGTTCATTTGTAATAGCATAGAAATACAGAAAAAGTCAAGTAAATAAGACCGGATTATTAAAACTTTATTGCCGCATGCTGTTTCTATATTGATTTGGGGTTAAAGAGGTTATTGTCTTAAAATTTTTTACAAATATGGAGGAGTCAGAATAACCTATGTGAGCGGCGATATCCTTAATAGTCATATTGGTTTTTGTAAGAAGCTCCTTTGCCTGATCGATTTTCAATACCGTAATATATTTGGCAGGGCTAATGCCCAAATGCCGTTTAAACTGCTGACTGAGATTATTAAGTGATAAACTGAAATGTTCTGCAACGGCTCCAAGATAAAAGTCGGGCTCTGTAAAATGTTCCATAATATAGGATTGAATGCGTTCCATTTTTAAATTAGAACATTCTTCTGAGCTTTTGCATACAGAGACGGTATCAGAAAGGGATTTCTTCATCAAAGTAAGAAAAGCAGCAGCATCCTCGCAAGTTTTTATTTTTGAAAGCTTTGAAAGGTAACGATTGATAGTCTGGAAACTTTCTGGTTGTTCCGTGCTCAATCCCTGACAGACGATATGGAAGACTTCATAACAAACTGTTTTTGCCATTGAGTAACTGAGTGTATCAGAAAGAAGCTGTGAACTGATACATTCCAGAATTTCTATCGCACTATCTTTGTTTTCACTGGCTACCGCACTGCGCAGACTGTTTAACTCCATCTGGGGATAGAATAATACTGGATTAATAGAGGCTGGAGAATGATAATAGTGGATTTTGTTATCAGGAAGATCATCATAATTATATTTGGATAAGGCTTCAATATAGGATATATGGATTTGGTCTTTTTCCATGACAGGAGAACCAACATATAACTCTGCTGAAATTCCCTCTCCATTCAGAATTTGCAGCATTTTCCGAAACAGTGAGTCAAGCTGTGTATTTTGATTACTGATGGATCCTATGACAGCATAAATGCGCAGGTCAGATTCCAGTGTACAATAGACAGAAAAACCTGGATGTGCAGCATAATACAGCATATTGTCAAGAAAAAATTGTGGAGATGGTTTCTTGTTAAGCCTGAAAATACATACAGTGAAATAAGTACTGTTTAAAATTACACGGTAGTTTTCCAGACTCTTATTGATTGTCTCAATATTATCATACTGATTGTTCAGGAGCCTGTTCAGAAGAAGGCTTCTTGACACATACTGTTCCTGGATTAACTGTTCGTCAAGAAGCCGGTTGTGCTTGGTCAAAAGATCCATGGTTTGTATCGCCTGGTATATTTCTGGTTTTGCATTGGTTGAACGCTCATGAATCAGTCCTGTACGCTGTAATGCATGCTTAAGATCCCGGTAAGGTTTATAGCTTTGATAACTGAAATAGCTGAGGAGAATCATGGATAAAGTGCAGACAATAATGCTTGTAAGAATAAAAAGTTGTCTGGCATGATAAAAATCATAAAATGTTTCCTCATCATTTAATACTGTAACAAGACTATAATCACCGCCGGACATAGAGGAAGACAGATAACTGTAAGGATTAGCCGTTGTTACAGATGTTCCATTAGATCTTGCATAATCCAGGTCATATTGGGGGCGGCCGGTTTTGTTAATCAGACAGGTTTCATCGTAGTAAAGAGCATATTCCTGCTGGGAAAAGGGCATAAACCGTCCCTGCTGGACAATGAAAATCAGATATCCATAGGGGTACAGAGAATATATGGGATAAGGGGCTATAAAGCAAAGTTTTCCGTCTGAGAACAGCGGAATCAGTCCCTTGGCATTCCATTCGTCTTCGGATATACCTGAAAGTGCGGAGGAGAGAGACGGACCAAATAAAGCCTTAAAAGTATTCTGGGTATATGTACTCTGCGCAGCATAGACAAGACTGCTGTCAGGAAAATATAAAATAATTTCTTCAAGAGTATTATTCAGAGCCTTACAATAACGAAGCTGATCAATCAGATCAATACGGGACATAATATTTTCGTTCAGTTCCGTTTCTGAAATTTTGATTTGTGAAGCAATATCTATCAATTTATTAATATTCTGTTCGAAATCGTTTAGTTTATTGTTTTGGTAGGAGAGTTCCAGATTATATGTTGTTGTCTGGAATTTTTTTATAAGCTGAGTATGTGTAAAAAAAACCAGGCTTATTACAGGGATTGAAAAAACAATAAAATATGTAATGAAATTACGGACAGCAGTCTTTGGAATATTCATTTCTCGGAATCACCCCGCATTTGATATTGATAATCTATTATTGTATAGTATATTAAATGTAATTGTCAAAGTCAACAAATTATATGGAATTATATGGAAAAAATTAGAATAAATTCATAAAAATGAAAAAAGAAGCATAAGTGAAATAAAAACAATGCGCAAAAATGAAGCGCGAACAATGAATGAATTATGCAATATTTACTGCGAGCGATAAAAGAATTAAAGTTGGATTAGCCGGTGAGGGAACTTTTCAAAGAATCAAGTCCCGGACAAAAGAAATAATTAAAGATAAGGAGTGGTGGGAGTGACAAAAAACAAACTGCTGTGGAAGAGATGGAGGGTACTGTACCTTATGCTCATTCCAGGAATAATCTACATTTTTATTTTCAATTACATTCCTATGTATGGAGTGACAATAGCATTTAAAGATTTTTATGCTTCTAAGGGGATTTTGGGGAGTCCGTGGGTAGGCTTGGAACATTTTAAAAGAGTTTTCCGTTCACCGGATTTCCTGCCTATATTATGGAACACTTTAATACTGAGTATTTATCAGCTTGTATTGACATTTCCGATTCCTATCTTTCTGGCGTTGCTGATAAACTCGTGTCAAAGTAAGAAATTTGGTAAGTTTGTTCAGAATGTTACATATGCGCCGTATCTGGTATCTGTAGTAGTGCTCGTAGGCATGATGATGATTATGTTTGCACCCAGAGGAGTTTTTAATAATATTCTTGAACTGGCGGGTGGAGAACGTCAGCTTTTTATGGGAGATGAAAAGTATTTCAGGCATATATTCGTTCTTTCTGCCGTCTGGCAGACTACAGGATGGAATTCAATTATTTACCTGGCCACACTTTCCGGAGTCAGTCCTGAGCTTTATGAGGCGGCAAGGATGGACGGAGCAAATAAATTACAGCGGATTATTCATATAGATATGCCGCATATCATTCCTACTATTGCAATTATACTTACTCTGAATGCAGGGGCGGTAATGAGTATGGGCTTTGAAAAAGCGTATCTGATGCAAAATGATTTGAATATCGGAGTATCCGAAATTTTATCTACCTATGTATATAAGAAAGGACTTCTGGATATTGATTATGGGTATTCGGCAGCAGTGGGGCTGTTTAATAATGTGATAAACCTCATTATACTGCTGTTGGTAAATAAAGCGGCAAAGAAAATAACGAAAAGCTCATTATTTTAAGGAGGTTTATATGGGAAGGAAAAAAGTACATGTCAAACGCTCCGGCAGTGATTTGGCTTTCGACATTATAAGTTATTTAATACTGGGAATTGTATCTTTGATTGCAGTTTATCCGCTTTATTTTGTTCTGATTGCTTCCATCAGTTCTCCGGAAGCGGTAAATGCCGGCAAGGTTATGCTGTACCCAATAGGCGTAACGCTGGAAGGATACCAAAAATTATTTGAAGACTCACGTATCTTTACAGGATACAGGAACACGATTCTATATACGGCAGCAGGAACAACGCTGGATTTATGTCTTACACTTATTACAGCCTATCCGCTTTCTTTCAAAAAACTGCCGGGAAGAAAAATCTTTACAGGATTTTTCCTTTTTACCATGTTTTTTAATGGTGGTTTAATTCCCACTTTTTTATTAATAAAAGGTTTGGGATTATATGATACGCCCTTTGTACTCGTACTTTTGGGAGCACTGAATATATATAATATGATAATTGCCCGTTCATTTTTTGAAGGAACAATTTCAAAAGATTTAATGGACGCGGCAGAAATTGACGGCTGCGGTAAATTCAGATTTTTTATTTCGATTGTTCTGCCGTTATCAAAAGCTTTAATAGGGGTTCTTGTTGTATATTACGGGGTAGCGCACTGGAATCAGTATTTTAATGCATTGATTTATATTTCAAAAGAAGCTCTTAGGCCGCTTCAGATGGTACTAAGAGAAATACTGATTCAAAATTCCTCCACCATGCAGGTTTTTGATGAATCTATGATGCTGGAACTGCTGCGAAGAGAAAGATATGCGGAGTTGATAAAATATGGGGTTATTGTAGTGGCATCCATACCAGTGCTCTGTATTTATCCGTTTATTCAAAAATATTTTACAAAGGGGGTTATGCTGGGGGCGGTAAAGGAATGAGTATATAAGGCTGTATATGAAAACAAAGTAAGAAAACATTATTTTACAGGAGGAAGAACATGAAAAAAAGATTATTAAGCTGTGTTTTAGCAGGAGCTATGATTGTTGCAATGCTGGCGGGTTGCGGCGGAAACAGTGCGGAAGAAAATGCAGTACAGCAACAAAGTGAAGAAGCTCAGGAAGCAGGAGAAATCGGTTTTGTACCAGGTGAGTTTCCTATATCAAAAGAACCGATTACAATTAAAATTATGATTCCTATTACAGCTTCCCATGCAAAATCGCTTGGCGATTTAGACATGATCAAGGAATATGAAGAAAAAACAAATGTGCATATTGAATGGGAAGAGGTGTCATCCGAGGCGTATACAGAAAAATACAAGCTTACGCTGGCCTCAGGAGATCTTCCTGATGCTTTCGGACCGTCATTTACCTATGATCCATCTGTTATTTACAAGTATGCAAAAGAAGGTCTGATTGTACCATTAGATGATTATATTGAAAACGCAACAATAAATATTAAAAAATGGATGAATGATTACGATGAATTCAGGGCGTTGTCTACTTATCCCGACGGACATATATATGCACTGCCTGCAATCGATGAAAACCAGAATATCCGTGTGGACAAGATTTTATATATCAATCAAAGTTATCTTGATAAGCTTGGCATGGATATGCCGGCTACCCTGGATGAATTTGGTGAATACCTTCGGCAGGCAACGAGCAGGGATCTGAATGGTGACGGTAAGAACGAATATGGCCTGAGCTTTGAGGCATTACAAAATGCTCCCAGTATTTATACGTATTTGTTTGGTCTGTTTGGGGTTTCCTGGGATACGAGGAGTTATATGCACTCAGAGGAAGGAACAACACAGCTGCAATTTGCGCCGGCTATGGAGGAAACCAGGAAAGCTCTGGAATATTTCCATGAATGGTATGAAGAAGGGCTGCTTGATCCTGAAAACTTTACTCAAAGCAGCACTCAGTTGAAGGCCAAAGCCAAAACAGAAGGTGTGGCGGCGTCTGTAGTATTCTGGTATCTGGACTTGAATGACGGAGATGAGAGCATGAATGAATATCGTGTCATGAATCTTCCGGAAGGTCCGGACGGAAATCAGGTGTGGAGAAGAAACGGGCTGATACCCGGTTATGTGGGCAACCAGTTTTTTATTACTTCAGCTAATGAGCATCCTGCGGAAACACTTGCTTTTATTGACTGGTGGATGGACAATTCAGAAAATGCTTTAACAAACCGTTTCGGGCCTAAGGGTTACTCCTGGGATTATCTGGAGAACGGGAAGTGGACCGAACTTGCCAATATTCCTTCCGGGGAACCCAGGACAATGGAAAATTCCACTTTATATGCAACATGGGGATATGGAATTCCTTATTGGTGCTTTGGGGATTTTTGGGCTGAGAAAGAAATTACAGCGGAAACCGCATTGGAACGGCAGGGTGCTTTGAATGAAAGCTATATGAAGGTTGCGGCACCAGGCCTTCCGGAATTGGTATATGAAGAGGATGAAAACAGAGAGGCACTGAATATTAAGACAGATTTGTTTAAATATGTTGACAGCCAGCTCGCACAGTTTATTACGAATGGAGTGACGGACGAAAGCTGGGATGCTTATATTAAAAAAATGAAGGATCTGCAAGCGGAGCGCTGGGCAGAGCTTTATCAGAAATACTACAATATAATGATGGAATCGTAAGGCTGCAGTCACGCCAATTAGGGAAAGGAAATTATGAATGTATTATGGATTTGTACAGATCAGCAAAGATTTGATACATTGGGATGTTATGGGAATCCCTGGGTAAAAACACCTAATATAGACAGGTTGGCTCAAATGGGCGTGAAATTCGACCGGGCATATGCACAATGCCCGGTCTGCGGTCCAAGCAGAGCTAGTTTTCTGACAGGGCGGTATCCAAGGACCTGTGGTGTGCGTCAGAACGGACAGGATATGCAAAAGGATGAGATACTTTTGCCAAAACTTTTACATATGAATGGATATTACTGTGGCTTGGCCGGAAAACTTCATATTTCCGCCTGTCATGATTCTGCATGTAAAATCATGGAACCAAGAATCGATGACGGCTATGATTTTTTCAGATGGTCACACCATCCGGCGGCCTTTTCCGGAACGAACTGGCCGATGAATGAGTATAGTATGTGGTTGGCTGAAAAGGGGACGGATTATATAACACCTGACAGAACAGAATGTAAATATATTCAGACAGGGATGCCTGAAGATCTGCATCAGACAACCTGGTGCACCAATCAGGCGATACAATTTATGGAGAGTGCTAAAAGATATCATCTTCCCTGGTTCTTTTCATTAAATTATTTTGATCCTCACCATCCCTTTGATCCACCGAAGGAATACCTGGAGAGATATCTTAGCAGGCTGGAAGAATTGGAACTTCCGGATTATGTGGAAAAAGAATGGGAAACAAAACCGGTATTTCAGAAAACGGATCATTTTGGCGCATATGATACGGAAGGTCTTTTCCCTTTTGAAGAAATGAGTCCGGCAGATCATCGCTATATACGTGCAGCATATTTTGCAATGATAGATTTGATTGATCATCAAGTGGGAAGACTGCTTGACTGGCTGGAAATAAATGAACAGCTGAATGATACCCTGATAATATTTACGTCGGATCATGGAGAAAGCCTGGGCGATCATGGCATGTATCTTAAAGGACCGTATTTCTATGAAAGCAGTGTACATGTTCCTTTGATTTTTACCTGTCCTGGTAAAATAAAGGGAGGGAGAACCAGTAATGCGCTGGTTGAGTTGACTGACATTTCGGAGACTGTCTGTGAAGCTGCCGGTATTCAAAAGGCAGCAGGCATGCAGGGAATGAGTCTTTGGCCATTGCTTACAGGAGAAAGAATGCTGAATAAACATCGGAACAATGTTTACAGCGAATATTATAACAGCAATATTAATCACCGTTCACCGCTGGCCTTTGTAACAATGGTTTATGACGGCAGATATAAACTCTGCAGAGTGCACGATCCCGAAGAAAAACAGCAGATAACGGGGGAATTATATGATTTGGCCGCAGATCCGGGAGAACATCATAATCTCTATTATGAAAAAGACGCAGAAGATGTAAAAATACTTATGCTGGAAAAGTTATGTGACAGAATGGCTCAGACTTGTGATCCGCTTCCGGTGAGGAAGGCCTTTTGGTAAAGGAACACTTAATTGTCCGAATAAGGATTAAACAGCGGGATAGGAGGAAAATATAGTGAAAAACAAAAAGCCCAATATAATATATATACTAAATGATCATCAGGTAAATTATGGGCATGGCAGTCAGGGAGTCAGAATAAAACGCCCTGTTTTTGATAAATTTGCTTCTGAGGGAGTGCGGTTTGAACGGGCTTATTCAGTATGCCCTTTATGCGGTCCGGCAAGAAGGAGTATGCTTACAGGATTATATCCCCATAATCATGGAGAACTTATTAATGATGCAGATCATCCCTTTGATACGGAGGTTTATCTGGATACATTATATGAGGAAGGTTATGATAATTACTACTTTGGAAAGTGGCATGCCGGGCCGGAAACTGCATTGGAACATCATTGTGAGGGCTTTAATTATCCAAGCTATAATAATCCATATAACAAACCAGAATATAAAGAGTATCTCCGAAGGAAAAAACTTCCGGAACCCAGAATTTTGATTGAACATAATTTCTCAAGCTTTGTTCCATATGAAGAACTGGAGGAGGGAAAAGAATACCAGCAGGATCGCAGCTGGTGCAACGAACATGCCTCAGGAATTATGCTGACGCCTCCAGAGACGCATGAGGCTTTTTTTCTGGCGGATATGGCATGTGAAAAACTGAGAGAATTAAAGGAAAAGGAGGATGGTAAACCATTTCATCTCAGAATTGATTTTTGGGGCCCGCATCAGCCATATTTTCCTTGTAAGGAATATGCGGATATGTATTCTCCATCTGATATCCCTGAGTATCCCAGTTTCCGGGAAGATGTGTATCACAATAATAAACCTGAAGTTTATCAGTCAGAAAATAACAGAGGTATTTCCAGTGATGATAAGATAATTTTTCCTAACCCTCTTCCATGGAGTGTCTGGCAGGAGGTGATTGCCAGAGCTTATGCACAAATTACAATGATGGATGCCGCAGCGGGAAAGATTCTTGACGCTATAAAAGAGCATGGCTTTGAAGAAAATACAATTGTAATTTGGACAACGGATCATGGTGATGCATTAGCCTGTCATGGGGGGCATTTTGATAAACGTTCTTATATGCCGGAAGAAATGCTGCGTGTTCCCATGGCGGTTCGTTTCCCTGGAAAAATGCCGGAGGGCCTTGTAAGCAATGCGCTTGTGAGCAATCTGGATGTAGCGCCTACAATGCTGGACGCTGCCGGCAGCGCTTTTAAAAAGGATGTGGATGGGAATTCTCTGTTGAAAATAAGGGAAGGCAATGACGTTAACTTCAGGGATTATTTTGTATGCGAAACACATGGACATTTGGAAAAGCATTTGGGACGGGCGGTAATCACGCAGCGTTATAAGTATATATATAACGACTCACAGATCGAAGAATTATACGATTTATGTCTGGATCCATATGAAATGAATAATTTGTATAAAGATAAAGCTATGAGTGATATTTTGCAGAAAATGCGGCATCTGCTGAAACAATGGGCACAAAATACAGGAGACACGGTATTATTAAGTTCAATATCCGGTAAAACTGAATAAATGATGTAATACCAGGGACTGATATTCTGATAAGGGGTATCAGTCCTTTTGAACGGTTGACTGCGAAAATTTACAGACTTTTCATAGTTTATCTATGGATTTTTTTTGAAAAAAGTCATATAACATAAATGATGTAATTCCGGCGTCTGGAAAAGGCCGGAAAACCGGAACTTTTACGCTGACCCATAAATATACGGCTAAGGTTTTCCCCGAAAGCAGATAAAAGTTGAACAAATGCCGCTTTTCTGCTATTATAAGGGGTAGTGCATGTCCGGCTTTTGCCGTAAAGGGCAGAGAAATGGGCCGTGACGGGTTATTTTAGCGGACAAAACGATTGGAGCAAATACAAAATGAATGTAATTCAAAAAGTTTTCGGCACGCACAGCGACAGGGAATTGAAGCGCGTTATCCCCATTGTGGACAAGATCGAGTCTTTAAGGCCCGCGATGATGGAGCTTTCCGATGAACAGCTGAAGGATAAGACGAAGGAATTCAGGAAGCGTCTCTCCGAAGGGGAAACACTGGATGACCTGCTTCCGGAGGCTTATGCCACGGTGCGTGAGGCTGCCAGAAGAGTCCTGAACATGGAACCCTTCCGCGTACAGCTGATGGGCGGTATCATCCTGCATCAGGGACGTATCGCTGAAATGAAAACCGGTGAAGGTAAGACCATGGTTTCCACGCTTCCGGCGTATCTGAATGCCCTGGAAGGAAAGGGTGTCCATGTGGTTACGGTCAACGATTACCTGGCTGCCAGGGACTCCGCCTGGATGGGCGCGGTTCATGAATTCCTGGGCCTGGAGGTAGGCGTCGTATTAAACAGCATGAAGCCGGAGGAAAGACGTGCCGCTTATGCCAAGGATATTACCTATGTGACCAATAATGAATTGGGCTTTGACTACCTGAGAGACAACATGGTCATTTATAAGGAACAGCTGGTGCTGCGTGACCTGCATTATGCCATCATCGATGAGGTGGACTCCATTTTAATCGATGAGGCCAGAACCCCTCTGATCATTTCCGGCCAGAGCGGGAAATCCACCAAGCTGTACGAAGCCTGCGATATCCTGGCAAAACAGATGGAGCGCGGCGCGGACATGGAGGATCTGTCCAAGCTGGACGCCATCATGGGCGTGGAACAGGAGGAATCGGGAGACTTCGTTGTCAATGAAAAGGATAAAGTGGTCAACCTGACGGAGCAGGGCGTTGCCAAAGTGGAAAGATTTTTCCAGATTGA
This sequence comes from Clostridium sp. KLE 1755, assembly GCF_000466465.2. Lineage (NCBI taxonomy): Bacteria > Bacillati > Bacillota > Clostridia > Eubacteriales > Clostridiaceae > Clostridium > Clostridium sp. KLE 1755. The sequence continues at coordinate 21,192 of NZ_KE992651.1, read as the reverse complement.
GAACCTCGCGGATCCGGAGAATCTGGAAATCCAGCATAATATCATCCTGGCCCTGCGTGCAAATAACCTCATGTTCCGCGATAAGGACTATGTGGTAAAGGACGACCAGGTTCTGATTGTCGATGAATTTACCGGACGTATCATGCCGGGCCGCCGTTATTCCGACGGACTCCATCAGGCGATTGAAGCGAAGGAGCACGTACAGGTCAAGAGAGAAAGCAAGACGCTGGCGACCATTACCTTCCAGAACTTCTTTAATAAATTTGAGAAAAAAGCAGGTATGACAGGTACTGCACTCACTGAGGAAAAGGAATTCCGCGATATTTACGGCATGGACGTTATCGAGATTCCCACCAACAGGCCGATTCAGAGAATTGACCATCAGGATGCGGTTTACAAGACCAGAAAAGAAAAGCTGCATGCGATTGTGGAGGCAGTGGAGGAATCCCATGCCAAGGGGCAGCCTGTCCTGGTTGGTACGATTACCATTGAGGCTTCCGAAGAGCTGAGCGGCCTTCTGAAGAGAAAGGGAATCCCGCATAAGGTGCTGAATGCCAAGTTCCATGAGTTGGAAGCGGAAATTGTTGCGGATGCAGGTATCCATGGCGCCGTTACCATTGCCACCAATATGGCCGGCCGTGGTACGGATATTAAGCTGGATGATAATGCCAAGGCAGCGGGCGGTTTGAAGATTATCGGTACGGAGCGGCATGAGTCCAGGCGTATCGACAATCAGCTGCGCGGACGTTCCGGACGACAGGGAGATCCAGGTGAATCCAAGTTTTACATTTCGCTGGAAGATGATTTGATGAGGCTGTTCGGATCCGAGCGTCTGATCAATATGTTCAACACCATGGGTGTTCCGGAAAATCAGGAAATCGAGCACAAGATGCTCAGCAACGCCATTGAAACGGCGCAGAAGAAGATAGAGAGCAACAACTTCGGTATCAGAAAGAACCTGCTGGAGTACGATCAGGTCATGAACGAGCAGCGTGAGATTATTTACGCTGAAAGACGCCGTGTCCTGGACGGGGAAAGCATGCGCGATGTTATTTACAAAATGATTACGGATATTGTGGATAATACCGTGGACATGGTAATCGGTGAAGACGCGGATGTGGAGGATTGGAATTTCAAGGAGCTCAATTCCCTGCTTCTGCCGATTATACCGCTGGTTCCTGTTACAAAGGAGCGGGTGAACAAGCCAAAGAGAAACAGCCTGAAGCAGCAGCTGAAGGAAGAGGCTGTGAAGCTGTATGAGAGCAAGGAGGCGGAATTCCCGGAGCCGGAAGCTATCCGTGAACTGGAGCGGGTGATTCTGCTGAAGGTGATTGATAATAAGTGGATGGCTCATATCGATGATATGGATCAGCTGCGTCAGGGAATTGGTTTGCAGGCTTATGCCCAGAGGGATCCTCTGGTTGAGTATAAGATGAGCGGTTATGAGATGTTTGACAGCATGACCGACAGTATCAGGGAGGATACCATCCGGCTGCTCTTCCACGTGAGAGTGGAGCAGAAGGTGGAAAGGGAGCAGGTTGCCAAGGTGACCGGCACCAATAAGGATGATTCCGGCCCGAAGGCTCCGATGAAACGGAGCGAAAAGAAGGTATATCCGAATGATCCCTGTCCTTGCGGCAGCGGGAAGAAGTATAAGAACTGCTGTGGGAAGAATAAGTAAAGAATAAGTAAGGGATGGATTGGGGATAAGGAATTAGTGGAGGGATGGAGGACCCGGAAGGGTGACTTGACCTCCGCGGTTTAAGGAATGGTAACCCGGTAATCCGCCGGGCAGGCTCAAGGGCCTTCGGCCCTTTCGCTTTGCGGCTGTCGCCGCATGCCGGAGAGGAAACAGAAAGCTTTCGGGAAGCAGGCGTCCGGGCATAGGGCGGCCCGGGCGTCTGTTTCCCGGAAGCTTTCTGTTTCCTCTCCGGCGCCCGGCTCGTAGAAGATCGTAAAGGTGGTGATCGTTAGTGGTTTTGTTGGATCAGATGAAACAGGAATTACAGGCTTATAAAACTCCATTGGCGGAAGTGAGGGATTCACTTTAACTTAGCTGAAAAGTCTAAGCGAATCGAAGAATTGGAGCGCGAGATGGAGGCTCCGGGATTTTGGGATAATCCTGAATATTCCAATAAGAAAATGAAAGAACTTAAGAACCTGAAGGATACCGTGGAGCAGATTGAGAATCTGTTCACCCAGTATGACGATATCGAGACGCTCATTGAAATGGGAAATGAGGAAAACGATGAGTCTATGGCGGAGGAAATCCGTTCTGAGCTGGATTCCTTCACGGAAGAACTGGAAACTCTGCGCATCAGCACGCTTCTTACCGGCGAGTATGATAAGAACGGCGCCATACTGAAGCTTAACGCAGGCGCGGGCGGTACAGAAAGCTGCGACTGGTGCAGCATGCTCTACAGAATGTATACCAGATGGGCGGAACGAAAAGGCTTTACTGTGGAAGTCCTGGATTTCCTGGACGGCGACGAAGCCGGCATTAAATCCGTTACCTTCCAGGTAAACGGAGAAAACGCATACGGCTATCTGAAATCAGAAAAAGGAGTGCACCGCCTGGTGCGGATCTCCCCATTCAACGCACAGGGCAAACGCCAGACTTCCTTTGTATCCCTGGATGTCATGCCCGATATTGAAGAAGACCTGGATATCGAAATCAATGAGGAAGACCTCAGAATCGATACCTACCGAAGCAGCGGCGCAGGCGGCCAGCATATTAACAAGACCTCCTCAGCCATCCGCATCACCCATCTTCCTACCGGAATTGTGGTACAGTGCCAGAACGAGCGCTCCCAGTTCCAGAACAAAGATAAGGCCATGCAGATGCTGAAAGCCAAGCTGTATATGCTCAGACAGGAAGAAAACGCCCAGAAGCTTTCCGGAATCCGCGGTGAAGTCAAAGAAATCGGCTGGGGCAATCAAATCCGCTCCTACGTTTTCCAGCCCTACACCATGGTCAAAGACCACAGAACCAACCACGAAACCGGAAACGTAGATGCCGTTATGGACGGAGCATTAGACTCCTTCATCAACGCCTATCTTAAATGGATAAGCACCGGCAAAGCCGATGGCGAAGAATAACCTGGAAACACCATTGAACAGTTATATAATATTAATAAACATCAAAGAGCGCCTGCCTCAATTTGAAGCAGACGCTCTTTGATGTTTATTAATACAAATTCAATACCTTCACAGTTACTGCGAAATTCCATCCCCGATCACTTTCACGATTGAATTTAAATCCTCTTAAATCACTTTCATACATAAAACGTGGCAAATACGCTGCTCTACTGAATACACCCTTCAAATTCCCCTAATAAAGGCACCAAATACAAATATCACAATTTCAAATACCATACCTCATCATACCCCACCCCCTCCTATATACAATTACTATATCTTTTGACCGTTCCGCCCTACATAACCTCAAAGCCCGGAAGGCACGGCATCTGCTTACGATGCGGCAGGGGCGGGCTGGAGGGAGGGGGAAGGGGGTTTTGTGCAATCCTTTTTAGACCATGAAGCTGAGACTTAAAAATTATGGAAGGCTCTCCTGACATAATTTTTCGCCCAAGGCTCAGCGTAATGCCCGGTCTAACCAGGACTTGCACAAAACCCCCTTCCCCCTCCCTCCAGCCCGCCCCTGCCGCATACGTAAGCAGATGCCGTGCCTTCCGGGCTTGTATCTATATCTGGAAAATGTGGCGGGTACGGTGGTCATCATAAGAGCGCACCTCATGGGCCGTCGCATCAGCCAGATGCTCCTTTTTCCACTCCGAAGGCGACATATGCATATACTGCTGGAACTGCCGGTTAAAGCTGGAAAGGCTGCTGTACCCCACCTGCTGCGCAATGACGCTGACAGGCATCTGGTTTAAATGAATCAGGTGGCAGGCCTGCTGGATGCGGTAATGCTGCAGATACTCCAAAGGACTGATCCCCACCATATTTTTAAACAGCCTGCGCAGATGGCTTTCGCTGATGCAGCAGTGCTCCGCAAGGCCGCTGACGGAAAATGGCTCATTATAATGTGCATACAGATAACTGAGCGCACTGCGGATATAAGAATAGCTGTCCCCGGATTCCGACATGACCGAGTCTGCAGCCGACATGGTAATGCGGTTGATTTCTGAAAAAAGGGAAAACAACAGCCCATGGACAGCCTGCTGATAAAGCGGTTCTTTTTCCTGGAATTCCCGGAAAATACGGGACAGATAGTGGTAAAGCAGAGGAAAGGAGGCTGCCGTCACAATCACGGGAACCTCCTGAAGCATATAAAAAATCTGCCAGGTATCCGAACCACAGTCCGATGCGGATTCCAGAAAATGCTTTGGATCAATATAAATATATTCCCAGCGGCTTTCCTGCAAGCCGCGTACCGCCAAATGGGGTACCTGCGGAAAAAGGATGCTGAAGGCTTCCGCTTCATAGGGTACAGGAGCCTGGCCGGCCAGAAACAACTGTCCGTTTCCGCTGATGCAGTGTCCGATTTCCAGCCCATTATGAAAATGAAGATACTCCGGTGAATTCACGGAAATGGTCCAGTTATCCCCGAGAAAAGCAAGCACCGGGAACCGGGATGGGAAATCATAGGGCCTGTATCTTATGGGAAATCGTTGGAATGATTGTTTCTGCATAGTTTTTAACTCCTTAATGATAGGAAGCGGCGGCTTTGTATAATTATAATAACAGTAAATCAATAAATGAAGAAAAAAGCAATAAAGTGCATAAATAATATAAAATATTCGAGGATTCATACATACACTTTACGAAAAATTATATCGAAAAAAGCAGAAAAAGTAAAGGGGTGCAATCGGATATGTCGAACAGAAATGATTGATGGATGAACTGTTTTTGCAAAGACAGGAGATGAAAAAAATGGACGGTATTCTGAATGGAAAAGAAATGGATACACAGGAGATACGCAGGTGGATTGAAAACCACATGCCGGATATCGTAAAGGATCTGACACGCATCTGCTGTATCAGGAGTGTGGCCGAGGTGGATGCGGCAGAGAATCCGCCTTATGGCAAAGGCTGCCGTGAGGTTCTGGAGGAAATGCTTCACATCGGAGAAGAAAATGGCTTTGCGGTTCATAACTATGACAACTATGTAGGTAAGATTTGCTATAACAGCCGGGAAAATAAAGACAGTATAGGTATCTGGGCGCATCTGGATGTAGTTGAGGAAGGCGGGGACTGGAACTACGAGCCCTATGTACCCGCAGTAAAAGACGGCTATTTTATTGCCCGGGGCTGCCAGGATAACAAAAGCTCGGCTATTATGGAACTTTATGTGCTGAAATATATGAAAGAACATAATATCAGGCTTTCTCACGATCTGGAGCTGTACCTTGGAACCTGTGAGGAGCAGGGCATGTATGATCTGGACTATTATGTGAAGCATTACGACTGCCCTACCCTGTCCCTTGTGCCTGACAGCGGATTTCCGGTATGCTGCGGAGAACGTGGCTCCTTTAACGGAGAGTTGATTTCACGGCAGGAATGCGGAGAGGAGCTGCTGACTGCCGTCTGCGATAACAAGCTGTACATGATACCGGATAAGGCCGGGATTACCCTGAAATACAGCGACGCACTTTGGGAAAAATGCAGTAACCTGGATGCTGCCCTGACAGTGCGGAGGGAAGGGGAGGGTATTCATATAACTGCCCGGGGTGTTTCTTCTCATTCATCCAATCCCGGGGCCGGTAAAAATGCCCTGACTATTTTAGCGGATGTATTGTGCGGACAGGAATTGATAAGCGAAGAAAACAGGAAACTCTTTTCTTTGATTTTGGATATAAACAAGGACCATACGGGCAAAGCGCTTGATGTTTTCTGCGAGGACGGGCTTTCCGGCCCCATTAATATGGTGGCGACGCAGCTGCGCATACAGGACGGACATCTGGTGATCGGTTTTTCCTCCCAATATCCCGTTACCTGCACCGGCTTCCCCTTTGAAGAGCGTGCGAAGGAGGCTGCGTCACTGCGTGGCTTTGATTTAAAGGTCACCCGCCTTTCAAAAGCCAATTACTTTGACCCGGAGCATGCGGTGGCAAAGGCGCTAACCGGAATCTGTCAGGAGCTTCTGGAGAATGAAGACGGACCGTTTGTTATGAGCGGAGGAACCTATGCAAGAAAGCTGCCCAATGCCTTTGCCTTTGGCACGGGCATGAAACTCCCGCCGGCCCCTGAAGGACTGTTTGCTCCCGGACACGGCGATTACCACCAGCCCGATGAAAGCATAGCGCTTGCAAGAATACAAAAAGCGCTGGAGATATACATCTGCGGCATTCTGCGGATAGACGGACTGGATATCAGACCTTAAACAGGCAGTATCACGTGGATTCAGACGCAATAATATGGAGCGGCTGCGAGACGGCCACGTGTTGTGACATAGTACAAGAAAGGAAGAGAGAGTTATGAGAAAGTGGAAAAAAACAAGCGCAGCGTTGATGGCGGCAGTCCTTGCCGCGGCATCTATGCTGGGAGGCTGCGGCAATGCGGCATCAGAAACGGCGCAAAGCGGAACGACGGCACAGGAAGCATCCGTCTCCCAGGGGACTGAGGACGGTACAGAGGCAGGAACGGAGGCAGCGGGAACCGGAAGCACCAAAATCGCGGACGGAGATGTTACCCTGACAATTTTCTGTGATTTCCAGACAGCAGCCAGAGCCTACTATTCGGATTTGGGAGAAAATCCTGTTGTCCAGAAAATTTCTGAGGATACCGGACTGAAATTTGAATTCATCCATGCGCCCGTAGGGGATGACGGCTCCTATTTCCAGCAGCTGCTGGCATCAGGAGATTTGCCGGACCTCATGTACACCAACCTGTTCCAGACAACCTACCCCGGCGGTGTGGAGGGCGCGATTTCAGACGGAGTCCTTTATAACGTAACGGATCTGGTGGAGCAGTATGCGGTGAATTTCAAGAACCTCTGCGAGGAAAGCGGGGACCCGGATGTACAGAAGAAAATCAGAGGTGATGAAGGAAACATTGTTAAATTCGGAACCACCTGGCTTCCTCCCACCGACAACAATAAGATTTTCAACGGCCTGATCGTAAGGCAGGACTGGCTGGATAAATACAACCTGGAAGCGCCTGTCACACTGGATGACTACACCAACGTGCTGCGTACCTTCAAGGAGAACGGCGTGCAGATTCCCCTTGCCCTCTGTGAATTTAACCAGGCACAGTTTTCTGCCAACAACCCCATTGCCTCTGCATTTGATGTTTCCATCAAGGAGTTTGACCTGGACGATGACGGAAATGTACATTACAGCAGAACACAGGACGGCTATAAGGAATTTCTGAAGGTCCTGAAACAGTGGGCTGAGGAAGGCCTGATTGATACGGACTTCGTATCCCGTACCATTGATGATTCCCTCAAGCTGTTCCAGAATGGCACAGCCGGCATGTGCTTTGCCCATACCTATAATGTAAAACAGTCCGTAACCGCAGGCGCAGCAGTAGATCCGGAGTTCAAACTGACCTCCTGTGTGCTGCCCAGAGTAAATGCGGATGACACCACCCATATGTCCAAAATCACAGGCTCCATCAACTCCTATTCCTGGCAGGTTGCGGCCACCAGCAAGCACCCGGAGGAAGCGGTTAAATTCGTGGACTACCTGATGAGCCCCGAGGTTATGCTTCTCACAGCCTGGGGAACTAATGAAGGCGATGAAAAAACTTATACGGAAGGTGCCGACGGAACCAGGGAATTTACCGAATTTGTTACAGAAAACCCGGACGGACTTGACTATGACACGGTAAGATCCCTTTACATGTGCTCCCCCTTCCAGATTAAATACGATGAAACCATGGAGGCAGCCCAGTATGCACTGGAGGAATGCCACCAGTCATGGGATGCCTGGGGCACAAAAAATGACGACAAGCATACGCTTCCCGGCTACCTGACACTGACCACGGAGGAATCCAAGGAGCTGACACAGATTAAAACAAAGCTTGCCAACTATTCCGACGAAATGGTTTACCGTTTCATCTTCGGGGAAGAGGATCTGGAAAGCGGCTGGGACGGCTTTGTGGCACAGCTGAAGGAACTGGGCAGCGAACGCGCCGAAGAAATCAATGCGGCTGCTTATGCAAGATATGAAGCCCGTGAGTAATCGTCATACAGTGCGACTGTAAAGGTACCGGACGGTTATTTCCATAAATAATCAGTAAAAAGAACGGAGAAATGCAGAAAAAGGCTGGCGGAAGTAGAGCCGGCCTTTTGCAGCTGCTTTGTCAGCCGGGCAGCTGCCGCTTTATTCCATAATAACAGATTGATATGCGTGCCGGCGCACGCAGAGAGGAGCTAAGATGAAAAGAGGTGCGGTCAGCGCGAAAAAAGAGCCTTTTTTTAAGATACTGTGGAGAAACATGAGGTCACATCCGCTTCTGTACATCATGATTTTACCGGTTCTCGCATATTTCCTTGTGTATCATTACTATCCCATGTACGGGATGATTATATCCCTGTTCGATTACGTTCCCACCAAAGGGATTTTCGGAAGTGATTTTGTGGGACTGAAGCATTTCAAGGCCTTCCTGGGAGATCCTTACTTTTTCCGTACCATGAGAAATACGGTTTCCATCAACCTCCTTCTGCTGCTTTTCGGTTTCCCGTTCCCGATCATATTTGCCATTCTGCTGAATGAGCTGACAGGGACCAGACTCAGGAAAATAACCCAGACCATCACCTACATGCCGCATTTTATCTCCGCAGTGGTAATCTGCGGTCTCATGCTGGATTTCTGCAAAACAAACGGCGTGATCACCAGCGTTTTCTGCGCGGTTACAGGCCAGGAGGCCTCCAACATGTTCAGCCATTCCGCCTATTTCCAGCCGCTGTATGTACTGATGTGCATCTGGCAGGAATTCGGCTGGGATTCCATCATTTATTTTGCCGCGCTGACTGGCATTGACCAGAGCCTGTACGAAGCCGCTGAAATAGACGGCGCCAACCGTTTTAAAAAAATTATTCACGTAACCCTGCCGGGCATTTCCCCTACGATAGTGATACTGCTGATCATGCGTATCGGCAATATGATGACCCTGGGCTGGGATAAAATCCTGCTTCTGTACAACCCCATGGTCTATGAGAAGGCGGATGTTATTTCCACCTACGTTTACCGGATAGGTCTGATGAATTTTGAATACAGCTTCGCCGCGGCCGTGGGATTTTTTAACTCCATCATTAATTTCGTTCTGCTGATTCTGGCCAACACGGTGAGCCGGAAGGTGAATGAAACCAGTCTGTGGTAAGCGTCATGTTGACAAAGAGAGGTGCGGTATGAAGAAAAAAGTAAAACCCTTCCAGGTCATAAATGTCCTGATTATGCTGTTTTTAATAGGAATCACCCTGTATCCCATGTACTATGTGGTGGTGGCCTCCATCAGTGATCCCATTCTCCTCAAATCCCATACGGGATTGCTGTGGAAGCCCCTCGGCGAAGCCACGCTGGCAGGCTACCAGAAAACCCTGGCAAACAAGAGTCTTTTCAACGGCTTTAAAATCACGTTGTTTTACCTGATCATCGGAACCCTGCTCCAGGTTGTGCTGACCAGCTTTGCAGCTTATGTGGTATCCCGGAAATGCTTCCTGATCCGCAGGGGAGTGATGAAGCTCATGATTTTTACCATGTTCTTCAGCGGCGGACTGATCCCCTTGTTTTTCGTTATCAGGAATACAGGGCTTTACAACACCATCTGGGTATCCAGCATACCCTATGCGGTCAGCGCCTATAACATGATCATCATGAAAACCTTCTTCGAATCCATCCCGGAAAGCCTGGAGGAGGCCGCTATCATTGACGGCGCCAACGATTTTACCGTATTTTCCAGAATCATCATGCCCCTTTCCAAGCCGGTGGTGGCGGTTATGATTCTCTACTATGGCGTAGGCCAGTGGAACTCATGGTTTCCGGCAGCCATGTTCACAAGGGACAGGAAAATCTATCCCCTCCAGATGATACTGCGTGAAATCCTTATAGAGAACCAGGCGCAGAATGCGGATTCCCTGATTGCCGCCGTGGAAGACACCTTCAGCAGCGAGCTTGTGAAATACTGCACCATCATTGTCTCCACCATCCCGATTCTCATTATCTACCCGTTCCTGCAGAAATATTTTGAAAAAGGCGTAATGATAGGAGCGGTAAAAGGATGACGTACCAAAAAAAAGAAAACCTCCGGCAGATGCTGGAGGGAAAGCCCCACGCCCATGTCCCGGTCAGTTTTTTCCAGCACCTTAACCCATGGGAGCTGTCGGGTGAGGCCTGCGTGGAAGCACATATACGCTTTTGCCGCCGCACGGAACCGGATTTCCTGAAAATCATGCACGATGGCCTCACAGCCCCTGTCGATCTTAATCTGACGGAGCTTTCCGAACTGAAGGCTTACCGCCCGGGATTTCAGAACAATCCTTACATCAGAAAATACCTGGATCGCGCCGCACGGATCAACGACCGGCTGGCAGGGGATACAGACACCTGGTGCAATGTTTTTTCCCCCTTTACCCTTCTGCGCAGGATAGGAGAGGAAAGATTTTTTACATTTTTCAGGGAGGATCCCCAGGCGGTCCGTGACGCACTTCTTTTTCTGGGGGAGGATCTGGCATACCTGAGCAGGAAACTGATCGAAGACGCCGGCTGTATGGGCATTTTTCTGGCGTTGCAGGGAGCGGAGAGCGGCCTGTTCACCCCGGAAGAATTCTCAGACTTCATAGCGCCCTCCGAACAGCTGGTGATTACGGCCATGGAGGAAAGCTCTCCTTATAATATCCTCCATTTCTGCGGCTGGAATCAGATCAAAAACCAGCTGGAGCTATGGAAGGATTACCCTGCCAACACGGTTAACTGGGCTATTTACGTGGAAAACCTCCCTCTGACGGAGGGCAGGAAAATGTTCGGCATGCGCAACTGCATGGGCGGCTTTGACAACCGCCGGGGAAAGCTGCTCTATGCCGGCACAGAAAAAGAAATCCGGCAGGAAACCGTAAATATCCTGGAAACCTACCGGAAGGCCTTTGGAAGCATGGACGGCCTGATGCTGGGCGCGGATTGTTCCTTCCTGCCTGATTTTGAAACGCAGCGCTTCTGCTGGGTAACTGACGAGCTCAGAAACTGGGAACGCCGCACAGCCTACGTGGCACGATAGGGAGCATACCTGGGATCCTTTTTCACAATGGCGCGTCTGTCATTCCGAAAGGCCTGGGGAGAGCTCCCTACAATTTTATGAAAATACCGGTTAAAGCTGGACAGCGAGTGAAAGCCCGTCTGCAGAGCGATATCCAGAATACCCGTTTCGCTGCTTGTCAGCATCCTGCACGCCTTCTGAATCCGTACGGTCCTCAGATACTGCAGCGGCGTCTGCTGAAAGCTCTCCTGGAAACGCTGCATAAACTGCCGCGAAGACAGCCCACACAGATAGGCCAGATGCGCCGTATCCAGCTCGACCGCATATTCCGAATCCAGATAGGATATGGCGGGGAA
>NZ_KE992651.1:0-9580 GCF_000466465.2 Clostridium sp. KLE 1755 | reverse complement strand
ACCGCCCCCGCCAAAAACGGAACAGCCCTGATGTTTGCGGTACAGCAAGACCAGAAGCGTCTCCACCATTCCCCGGACAGTCGTCCTGTAATGTCCCACTCTGTCTGTCAATTCCCCGATTATCATCCGGATAAGCTCCACCTCCTCACAAAACCGCTCCCCTGACAGAAGCTTGGAAAAATCCGTATACTGATACCAGGTAAATTCACTGGGAAGCCCGTTGGGATAAAAAGGAGCCAGAAGCTGTTCCGGATTAAAAAAAAGATAACTGCACGAAACCTCACCCTCCTGCGGCGGAAAAAAAGAACCATGCGTAAAGAAGGGAGGAAGAAAACAGATATTCCCCGGTGAAAGGGAAGATACCTGATTCTCCAGATTCCAGGTCATGGTTCCGCTCTGACAGAACGCGATTTCAATGCAGTTATGAAAATGAATAAAATCTATCTGCGGCGTCGTGGATTTAACCTCCATCAAAAGAATTGGAAAATCCGCGGCGAATTTGTACTCTCTGTAAGTGACAGGAAGGTTCCTGCTGCAGGAAGTCATAGGAAATCCCCCTTAAAACAATTACGCCCCCAAAAGCGTGTTTTACTGATTATGCCTGTTCCGATAGCTCATCAGCTCCAGATAAAAATTAGCGGATGCAGTATTCGCATATGGAATCACAAACAGCAGACCGATCCCGCAGGTAAGCAGCCCCAGCAGATAAAGCGGGATAAAGCTTACAGCCAGATAAAAACGCCGCCCCTTGCTTCCCTTCATAATCTTCCGGCTGTACCGCAGGCACTCAATTGCCGAAAACTCCGGAAAATCCAGGCAAACATAAAAACTCTGGGAATACTGCAGGCTGATAATAGTTCCACCCACCAGCCCGATCACAAACGTAATGGAAAACACCAGTATCATTACGGACACCGAAACATCAACAAAACTGAAAATAGCCATACAGATAAAAAGCGGTACAAAGAAAACCAGACAAAGCAGCAGCTGAAAAAGCTGGATCAGAATCGCCTTATCCGGATGGTTCCCAAATCCATAAAAAACATCGCTGATCTTGATATTCCCCCCGCAGCACACATTCAGATACATGTAAGTCTGCCCCGCAAGGAAAATACCCATCAGCAGCTGCAGCAGACACTCAATCACGAACTGCACCGTCAGCCCCGTCATAGTCCTCGTATTCAGTGAAAACGTCGCCATGAAATTAATCATCGTCATAATCACTTCCACCACAAGAAACGCCGGAACCAAGGTCCCGTATTTCCCCAGCATCTGCCCCTTTGCCTTAGCCTTCAGCTCCGCTGAAGATGCATGTCTGTCCATATGTAAATCTCCTTCTGCATTCAAAAATCAAAAATATCCATAATAGCCCAGCTGCCTGAACCATAACTGATAACAATCCCGTTCCCGCACAGTTACTGCAAAACACCGCCGGCCCACGTACCCTTCATCCCCGTAAAAAATCCGCCTGGATAAAGCAGCGCCTGCAACCGCTCTAATGATACCCTGCATCCTCCTGAATCTGCTCCCACATATCATCAAAGCTCTCGCCATAAAAATACTCCGAATACTGATTCAGCTGATCGTGAAACTCCTGCTTATAAGAAGGATTCGTAAACAGCATCACGAAAAAACTTCCAACCACAACCACATTCACAACCATCCCCAGAATCCCCGTCAGCAGCCCGACTTTGGCATTCGGGAGCATAGCCTTATCATTCCCCTTGGAAAGCAGGCTCAAAATAATCGAAAGCCCCCCACAGATAATCGGCGGATACACCGTTGCAAAAAAAGCGCTGATAACGGCAATAATCCCCAGCACCATGGAAGCCGTAGCAAAGCTGCTCCCCGGATGCCGCGTAGGCGGCGTATAATACGGAGGATACCCCGACCCATTATTCTGATAAGGCGGCACCGGCCCATTATTATAGCTATCCATAAAATTCTCCTTTATCAACTCATACCATATAACATAAGCTGTTTCTATTTAACCTGTAAAACCTACAAACCCTACGGATGCTATTGTAGCACGTTTCCCCTACCAGCACAAATGAAAAAACTATGAAATCCCCACACATAATCCCCACTTCCTCATTCTGCCCCATACCCTCAAACCCCTGCCCGCCGCCCCGGTGACGCAGTCTGCAGGAACACAACCAGGACGCGGCAAAGCAGGACATGGAGGGGAAGTTTCCATTCCCCCTTGAAATCGGGGGGACATTTCCACTATAATAAAAAACAGGCACTGCAACGCAGTAAAAGTAGTTTGTAACTGTAAGGGCGTGAAAAAGCTATTCAGTTACGGTAGTTCAAAGAAAGGAAAACCCCCGGCCTCCCACAGGCGCCAGGGGAAAACAGAAAAATAACCATGGATATTACAGGCAAACTGACAGAAGAACTCAAGGTAGAGCGCTGGCAGGTGGAAGCCGCAGTCAAGCTTATTGACGAAGGCAACACCATCCCCTTCATTTCCCGTTACCGCAAGGAGGTTACAGGCTCCCTCAACGACGAACAGCTCCGTGATCTCTACGAACGACTGAATTACCTGCGAAATCTGGAGGAAAAGAAGGAACAGGTTCTTGCCAGCATTGAAGAACAGGGAAAACTGGACGAAGAGCTTAAGGCCAGGATCCTGGCGGCCGAAACACTGGTAGTGGTGGAGGACCTTTACCGCCCTTACCGCCCCAAACGCAAGACAAGGGCCAGCGTGGCCAAGGAAAAGGGCCTGGACGGCCTGGCACAGTTCATTCTCGCCCAGGAAACTGACCGCCCCCTGGAGGAAGAAGCAGCCAGATACATCAGTGAGGAAAAGGGTGTGGAAAGCGCCGCGGACGCTCTGCAGGGTGCAAAAGACATTATCGCGGAGGCAGTTTCCGACGAAGCCGACTATCGAATCTATATCCGCAGCATCACCTTTGAGGAGGGAAAAATCACCAGCACGGCCAAGGATGAAAAAGCCGCCAGCGTTTATGAAATGTATTACGCTTATGAGGAACCGTTGAAAAAGGCCGCAGGCCACCGCATCCTCGCCCTCAACCGCGGAGAGAAAGAAAAATTCCTCACCGTAAAAATCCAAGCCCCGGAAGAGCGGATTCTCCGCTATCTGGAAAAAAAGGTAATTACGAAAGAGAACCCTGTCACCAGCCCTGTTCTCCGGGAAGTGATTGCAGACAGCTATAACCGCCTGATCGCTCCTGCCATCGAAAGGGAAATCCGCAGCGACCTTACGGAAAAAGCGGAGGACGGCGCCATTTCCGTTTTCGGAAAGAACCTGGAACAGCTCCTCATGCAGCCTCCCATCGCCGGCAAGGTGGTGCTGGGCTGGGACCCCGCCTTCCGTACCGGCTGCAAGCTGGCGGTGGTGGACGCTACCGGAAAGGTGCTTGACACGAAGGTGATTTACCCCACCGCCCCTCAGAACAAGGTGACGGAAGCCAAGGCGGAACTGAAAAGACTGATCAAAAAATACAATGTATCCCTGATTTCCGTAGGTAATGGAACGGCCTCCCGTGAGTCCGAGCAGGTGATCGTAGACCTGATTAAAGAGCTGGACACCCCGGTCCAGTACATTATCGTCAACGAAGCCGGCGCGTCCGTTTATTCCGCAAGCAAGCTGGCCACCGAGGAATTCCCCAACTTTGATGTGGGACAAAGAAGCGCCGCTTCCATTGCAAGACGCCTCCAGGATCCCCTTGCGGAGCTGGTAAAAATCGACCCCAAATCCATCGGCGTCGGACAGTACCAGCATGATATGAACCAGAAAAAGCTGGGAGAAGCCCTCAGCGGCGTAGTGGAAGACTGCGTAAACCGCGTGGGCGTGGATCTGAACACCGCCTCCGCCTCCCTGCTGGAATACATTTCCGGCATCTCCAAGACAATAGCCAAAAATATTGTGGAATACCGTGAGACAAACGGCCGCTTTACCAACAGAAAGCAGCTGCTTAAGGTAGCCAAGCTGGGTCCTAAGGCGTTTGAACAGTGCGCCGGTTTCATGCGCATTCAGGACGGTGATAACCCGCTGGATGCCACCAGCGTCCATCCGGAATCCTATGAAGCGACCATGAAGCTTTTAGACAGGCTGGATCTGACCATGGAGGATGTGAAAAAGCTGCAGGCGGAGGCAAAATCCGCGAAAGCCGCTCTCCGCCAGCAGCCCGCCGCCCCTCAGGGCCGCGGCCAGAAGCAGAAGCCGCAGAACCAGAAAAATATCGTCATCCGCAACACTAATACCGCCATGGGAAAAGCCCTGGCTGCGGCCATGGGCGGCGCGGTGCTTCAGGAAGAGCCGACTAAAGACGGAACCGCCACTGGCAATTCCCGGAATGTCACAGGCGGGTGCCCCGGCCAAACTGACGCCTCTGCAGGAATGACAGCTTCCGGAAGTCTGGAACGTCGTGTACTTGACAAGAAGAAAATGGCGGAAGAATTGGGTATCGGTGAAATTACTCTGACAGATATTCTCAAAGAGCTGGAAAAGCCTGCCAGAGATCCCAGAGAAGATATGCCAGCGCCCATTTTAAGAAGCGACGTGTTGGATATGAAAGATTTAAAACCTGGCATGATCCTCAAAGGAACCGTCCGCAATGTCATTGACTTCGGCGTTTTTGTGGATATCGGCGTTCATCAGGACGGACTGGTGCATATTTCAAGGATTACCGATCGCTTCATCAAGCATCCTCTGGATGCAGTGAGTGTTGGGGACATTGTAGATGTAAAGGTTTTAGATGTAGATTTGGCAAAGAAGAGAATCTCCCTGACCATGCGCCTTCATCAGGATGTACAGAAGGATCATAATAAACAGTAAGAAATAAGAATTACAAATGCTGCAGCAGGAAAATATTTATGCTGCAGCATTTTTGACGGTGCTCATTTCTAAAGGCGTAGACAGGAAACTCATTGTGATATTTGCAGCAAACTGTAGTTATGTTAAAATAAGAAGAGCTGGACAACTGGCTGGAACGCCAATATTATAAGTATAGACAGCCTTTTGAAACGAACCGGACAGCTGTGGGCACAAAAACGGTAATATAGCAATAACAGAAGATGCGGCTATGGCGATATAGGGAAAGCGGGGAGACGGAAAATGAAAAAGGATAAATTATTCAGGCAGTATTTATTATCCTATCTTTGTATATTTCTAATACCCTTACTTATTCTTTTTGTGGTGATATATGGAAGAACGATCAGAACCATAGAACAGGGAACCTTGAAGAACAACAGAGCGGCGTTGCAGCGTGTTCAGGCAAATATTGAGGTTCAGCTGGACCGTCTGGAGAATGCGAAGGATTATCTGGGCGCTGATGCGGTTTCAGCGAGAGGAAATTTGAATGAGGATGCCGTGAAAGCGATGGAGATTCAGGAAATGCTGAGAGCAGAGCTTGCGATGACCCCGTTTGTATATGATGTCATATATTATCAAAAAGCGGATGGCCATGTAATCGGCTCCCGATCTTCCAGTTCGGTAGACAATTATATTAAATACATGTACCATTACCTCGATATAGATGAAAATGAGATAAAATACCGTTTGGAGAAAATGGAGGAGCCATCCTTCTGGCCTGCGCAGGATGTGAAGCCGATATGGGAAAATCAGATACGTCTGTTGACCTGTGTCCTTCCCTACAGGACACCCTATGGGAAAGTGGCAGGTACTCAGCTTGTTTTTTTGTTTTGAGAATCTATCTTTACTTCTCTAATGGAAGAAGCATATATGGACGACGGAGCAGTCTATATTATCAATGAAACGGGTGAAGTATTGACCTTTGTAGGAAGCCAGGAATTGATGCATCTTGCCTGTGTTCCTGATAAACAGGAAATAATCATCGCATCATCAGTGGAAGAAATTTCTCTTGACGGGATTACTTATGCAGTAAACAGCATCAATTCAGACAAATATGGCTGGATATATGTATCCTTAATTCCAAGAGTGGACATTACGAGACAGACAAGAGCACTATGGTATTATATTCTGCTCGCAGTAGTGATGGCAGGCGTTGTGAGCGGAGGGTTCATTTTTTACTTCATGAAGAAGAATTTTATACCGATCTATAACCTGAAGGAATATGTAAAACAGGTCGTTACAGTGCCTCAGATTGAGAAAAATGATATCGGAACGATCCGACAGGTAATTCAGTTTTTATCGATACAGAATAAGGAACTTCAGGATACGGTGAAACAGCAGGAAGCGCACTATCTGGAGAGTCTTCTCCGAGAGCTTTTTCATGGCTCAAATCAGCAGGAAAGTATGCTGATTAAAGAAGGGGAAAAGGTTGGACTGGTTTTTAACAAGGCTAAATATGTAGCTGCTGTTTTTCAGCTTGATATGCCGGGTGGCAGGGAAGAGGAGATCCGTGCTGTTTTTGAGGACATAGCCCCCAAAACTGTGACAATTTATCTATATTTCGGCCCCGGTAACGGAACGCTGAATATTTTAGCCGGGTTTGATCCTGGGAAAGAGAAATATACGACGGATTTTTTGAAACAGACCATGGAAGTGCTCAGCCATGGCAGAAAGATACGATGCATGGCGGGACAGGGAAGCGTGTGTGTTTCTCTTATGGAGATAGCAAAGTCCTGGAAGGAGGCATTGGAAGCTTTAGAGTATGGCGCGGTTACTGGTTATGGCGTCTACAATACTTATCAGGTTGTCTGCGGCCGGAAGAAGAACTGTTATCTGGATTATTCCAGACTACATTCCGCCGTCCTTCGCAGGAAAAAGGAAGAAGTGGAAAATGTGCTTGAACAGATGGAAACGACTTTGTTGGATCCGGAGCTGTCGCTGGAATCCATCAGACGCAATTGCCAGGCGATGGTATTTACTCTGGAGAGTTCCTTCCGCGAGTTGTGCCGGGGAAATAAAGAAATGATTTGGAAGAATCCGGAATGCAGTACGGTGCAGGAATTATTCCAATGGGCTAAAACAGTGAGTGCAAATTTTGTGGAACAACTGAAGGATCTGCAGGAACCGGATATGTTGGCAGAGATCATATCTTATATACAGAATAATGCAACAAGCTATGAAATGACTGCTTCTGCAGTTGCCGAACATTTTTCCATGTCAGTGTCCTATCTGAGCCAGTTTTTTAAGAGCAGACAGGGATGTACGGTTTTAGATTATATAACAGGTTTGAAAATAGAGGCGGCAAAGGGAATTTTGATTACGACAGACGTTACTATCAGTGAAATAGCGGATCAAGTGGGATATGGCAATCAGAAGAGCTTTATGCGTCGTTTCAAACAGGTTACGGGAATGACTCCTGGGGAGTACAGAAAATATTACAGGCGTCAGGAAGAATAGCATAATAAACAAAAGGGTTTACAAAATAACCTCTGCGGTAGACAAAAAATAGAAAAAAGGTCTGCTACAGGGGTTTTCTTTTACTTTTTTTATATTATTGGCAATAATTGGCGCTAAAAAAATGGGACTTAATTAAAAAATGGGACTTATAAAGGACTTTGGAAACCCAGAAAAAAGCCTTGGTATGGGAAAAATATAAAAAGAGCACAAAAAATAAGCCGATGAACCTGCTAAAATAATGATAATTGTTAAATAGAGACAGAAATTATATAATTCTTTTTGTCAAGTTGAACAGGAAAAATGAAAGGAGAGATGCTTTGTTATGAAAAAAGTGGCAAAGAAAATAGCTACATCGCCATCCTCTAAAGGAAGTTTCTTTCAACGATTGAAGTTTTCTTTGAAACATCATTATGAATTGTATATCCTGGCTCTTCCGGCATTCCTTTATGTATTAATTTTCAGTTATCTTCCTATGTATGGGATACAGATTGCTTTTCAGGATTTTTCAATTGCCAAAGGGTTTTCGGGTAGCAAATGGGTTGGACTAAAACATTTTGTGAAGTTTTTTAATTCTTATCAGTTCTGGCCTACTTTATGGAATACCGTTTCCCTGAGCTTTTATGGCTTGGCGGCAGGTTTCATACCACCGATTGTATTGGCGTTGATTCTGCATCACGTAAGGAATAAAAAGTTTGGCAAAGTAGTGCAGATGATTACTTATGCGCCGCATTTTATTTCCGTTGTTGTGCTTGCCAGTATGCTCCGCCTGATGCTCTCTCCTTCCAGCGGCGTTATCAATACGTTGATCACTATGATGGGAGGTGAAGCGGTTGACTTTATGGGATCAGCCAAGCTGTTTCCTCATATCTATGTGTGGTCTGGTATCTGGCAAGGGATGGGATGGGGAAGTATCATTTATCTGTCGGCGCTATGCGGTATCAGTCCGGAATTATATGAAGCGGCAAAGATTGATGGTGCAAATGAACTACAGAGAATAATTCACGTAGATATTCCCGGAATTGCGCCTACTATTGTAACAATGCTGATTTTAAACTGTGGAAGCCTGATGTCGGTAGGGCTTCAGAAAGTGCTTTTGCTTCAGACGCCATTGAACCTGGAAGCTTCAGAGATTATATCTACCTATGTGTATAAATCAGGTATTCTTAGCAGCCGTTACAGCTATTCGGCGGCGGTAGGACTGTTTGAATCGGTAGTGAATGTCATTCTTCTTGTCACGATGAATACCGTGTCTAAGAAAGTATCGGAACACAGTCTATGGTAAGGGAGGCGTAAAAATGAAAAAGACCAGATATAAGAGAACCAGAGGAGATATTATTTTTTCGGCAGTAACGAACCTCATATTATTGTTTTTGTTGGTCGTTATGCTTTACCCATTGTATTTTATTGTAATTGCGTCTTTCTCCTCACCGTCGTTAGTCAATTCTGGACAGGTTGTTCTGTTGCCGAAAAAACTTGATTTTGCAGGATATCAGAGAATTTTTGAGTTCGGCCGCGTATGGCACGGATATTTAATGTCCATTTTCTATACGGCATTTGGCACCCTCTTGAACTTATTTTTAACTTTTACCATTGCCTATGTGCTTACCAAAAAGGATTTTATGCCGAGAGGATTTCTTATGAAATTCCTGATGATAACTATGTTCTTTGGCGGCGGTCTGATTCCTTCCTTCATCCTGGTACAGAAGTTGGGCTTATATAATACGCCTCTGACTCTGGTATTGCTGGGAGGCATCAGCGTCTATAATGTAATTGTGGTGAAGTCAACGTTGGAAAGCTCGATTCCCTATGAAATGTATGAGGCAGCTGCAATTGACGGTTGCGGACAGATTGTATTTTTTACCAGATTTGTCATTCCATTATCAAAGGCTATTATTGCAGTTATGACGCTATTTTATGCAGTTGGGCATTGGAATGATTTTATGACGGCATTGATTTATACTAATGACCGCACGCTGGAACCTTTACAGCTGGTTCTGAGAAACATATTGATTGAGGGAGAGCTGCTTGCCAATGAAAATGTTGACCCAGATCTGGTACTTTTGCGCCAGCAGCAGGCTGAGTTAATGAAATATGGACTGATTGTTGTATCCAGCGCACCGCTTTTGGTAGCTTATCCTTTTGTACAGAAATTCTTTACGCAGGGAGTTATGATCGGTTCGGTTAAAGGATAATTTGTTTTAATAACAAATATAAATAAGTAAAATACGGATAGCAATAAAAGCTGTTACGTATAATGATCTCTCGGAATCTTGATTGATCATG
>NZ_KE992650.1:0-78184 GCF_000466465.2 Clostridium sp. KLE 1755 | reverse complement strand
TGCACGGATTTTTCTCATTTCCTCTTCTTCGTTATATTCAAAGATTGACACCGCCGTCACCTCCGCTCTCTGTTCCGACAGGAAATCTGCCGGAATAATTTATTTAAAGTCTTCCACTATTTTGGTTGCAATTTTGTCTCTGAACCTCACATCATGTTCCACAACAAGCATTGTGGGCTGGAATTTCAGAATTAAATTTTCAATTTGTATCCTTGAAAAAACGTCGATATAGTTCAGTGGTTCATCCCAGATATACAAATGTGCCGGTGTCAGGAGGCTTCCGGCAATCAGCACTTTTTTCTTTTGTCCCTCCGAATAATTCTCCATCGTTTTTTCAAACTGTACCCTGTCCATATCAAGCTGTCTGAGGATTGCCAGAAACAGGCTTTCATCAAAATCGTTTTCCCTGCAATATTCTTTAATTGTTCCATGCAGAAAACCGGTATCCTGACTGATATATGAAATATGCAGGCCGGGACACACCATTAATTCTCCGGAAACAACAGACTCTTCCTCCTGTCTGTCCGCACCAATGCCACATGTGCCGCTCCCTTTTGACACAGCCAGGATCTGTTTCATAAAAGTACTTTTCCCACAGCCATTTTTCCCTTGCAGGAATATCCGTTCCCCTTGTTTCAGGCTGAAGTTAAAATGGCCGATTAAGGGCAGCTCCTGATCGCGGAATTGAAAGGTGTAATCCTGTGCATATATCAACGTATCCTTATAATATTTCTGTGGCATAAGCTTTAAATCAACAGATTTTTCTATATCCTGAAGAAGCCCTTCCTTCGACCTGATTTCACGTTCTATGCGGATATCATAATTTTTCCTTCTGGCCTGCATTTTCTTTGTTTTTGCTCCAATATAAGCCCGTGTGTCTAAAAAACGGTCATGCTCACGTACCGGATCAAAACCAATCTTCGTATTTTCATTCTTCTCCGCCTACCTTGCGGATCTTTCAGAAGCCCTTTTTAATGAGGAAATTTCTTTTAAATGCTTTTCATTCTCCGCTTGGGAAAACGCATCCTTGCGTGCTTTATTTTCCCACCAGCCGGAAAAATTCCCGGCCTGTACTTCGATTGATTTGCGGTTTAACACAAGTACATGATCCATAATATCATCCAGGAAATCTCTGTCATGGGATATGAGAACAAATCCATTTTTCCCTTTAAATATTTTTTTACCGTCTGCCTTGCGTCAAAATCAAGATGGTTGGTCGGTTCATCAATGATCAGGAATTCATGTTGTCCAGAAAACAATACGGCCAGCATAACTTTCATCTGCTCACCCTGGCTCAGCGTACGGAAAGGGCGGTATAATATCTCCACATCACTATCCAGTTTATTCCCGCGAGCAACGAGCCAAGTAGCCATGCTTGCATGGATATTTGGCGACTGCCGCGAGGGTCAAATACCCCGCTGCTCTGCAGCGCTGCAAGTTTGATACCCCGTTGCTTGCAGCGGGGTCTTTGATTGAGTTCGCACATAACGCGCCACTCCTGAATGTCACCTTTCCCAAATTCCATAAGTTCAGATGCCGGCTTGTCAAAGTCAGCTTCTTCTACCTGATATGGGAAATAATCAAAATGAAGATTCGGCGCTGTAATAACTCCTCTGTATTCATACTTTCCTGACAGAAGCTTTGCAAATGTGGTCTTTCCCTTTCCATTTCTGCCAATAAAGCCCAGTTTCCAGTCAGTGTCTATGCCAAATGTTACATTCTCAAAAATATTATCAAAGCTTCCTTCATAACAAAAAGTGAGATCCGTTACCTGAATCTGTGCCATACACTTCACGCTCCTTTACCCGTCGTCATTATGTATGCCGGACTCTGTTACAGACCTCGCTCTCAATTTATAACCATTTACAAAACAGAAGCAAGATTCCAACTGCCTTCGTTTTCTGTTTTTTGCAATAAAAAAGGAGTTATGAGGATGAGTCACAACTTACCTTTGACGACACGAAACAAACTGCATCACAGCTTCCATGCAGTTTAAATTACTCATTTCATGTTCTCAAAAGTAAATTATCTCTTCATCCTTTCACTCCTCTCACTAAAACTGATATTATTATATACCATAAAATATTTTTCTGTCAGTAGTTAACAATTTTCTTCTCCAATATATGGTAACAGGTAATATTTCCTGTCAGGAAAGTTTTTTCTTTCTTTTTATTATCGCATGTCACTTCTCAAGCCTTCCCCAATCAGTTAGAATGTACCTGAAAGGGAGGCGAAAAACAATGCGGTTAACATTATCAGATAATATACGCTCCTGCCGCAAAACCATGGGATTTACCCAGGAACAGCTGGCAGAAGCGATGAATGTCACTGTCGGAGCGGTATCAAAATGGGAAAGCGGAGCCACCACCCCGGAGCTTTCCGTCCTTCTGGAGCTGGCGGCGCTGTTTGAGGTTTCCGTGGATGCGCTGCTGGGCTACCATGTCCTGGATTCACAGTCGGAGCAGGCCGTGGAATCGATACGGGATCTGATGCAGGGAAAAAAGTATGATCAGGCGGTCCATAAGGCAAAAAAAGCGCTGCTGAAGTATCCGAACCGTTTTGAGGTGGTCTGGTGCGCGGCGGAATTGTATCAGACTATTGGCTGTGAGAAGCGGGAACCCGCCGCCACCCGTAAGGCACAGGAGCTGTTAAAGCACAGCCTTTGTCTGCTCGATCAGAATAAGGATGAGGCAGTGGATGAAGCGGTTGTGAGAAATCAGCTGGCACAGACCTGGGCCGATCTGGGGAAACCGGAACGGGCCGCCGAGGAGTATAAAAAGTATAATTATGCCGGCCTGAACAACAGCTCCATCGGTTTTCTCCTGACTCTTTGCGGGCGCTATGAGGAGGCAGGGACTTATCTGTCCTCTGCTGCCGTAAATCACTTAAGCGGCCTGATCCGGGTCGTAATGGGAATGGCAGAATGTGCTGCCCATGAAGGGAACCTGTCCCAGGCTCAGGAGCTGCTTTCCTGGATGTGTTCTATCCTGTCCGGTTTGAGGATACCGGGAAAAGTAAGCTATCTGGATCGGGCCGAGGTTATCCTGCTCAGCCACCAGGCCCGTTACAGCAATGCCGCAGGCGATATGGCAACGGCGGAAGGTTACCTGCGCAGGGCAGCCGGCCTGGCCCGGCGGTTTGATGCATCGCCGGAATATGGTATGGAAAATATACGCTTCTGCCATACGGCAAAGCCGGTTCTTGTTTACGACAGCTTTGGCCGCACGGCGTTTCAAGGTCTGGAAGACAGTCTGCTGCATGGTGGGGAACCTGACTCCTCTTCATTACAGGAGCTATGGAGGAAAATAAAGGATGAACCATGACGCAAAATACCAGCGGAAAATGCTGGTCAGACAGTTTTTTCTGCATAATCATGGAACAGCATTCTGGGGAATGCTGGCAATGGTTTTGAATACGGTTCTGAATCTCACCATTGCCTGGCAGATGCAGCAGCTGATAGATATCGCGGCCGGGAACGGCGCGCTTCTTACCATGGCCCAGTTGTGTGCCGTTTTTCTCCTCTCCTTTGCATTGATGGGGGTGATTATGGCACTCAATGCTTATGCCCGTCCGATATTTTTAAAGCGCGCCCTGCAA
This sequence comes from Clostridium sp. KLE 1755, assembly GCF_000466465.2. NCBI lineage: Bacteria > Bacillati > Bacillota > Clostridia > Eubacteriales > Clostridiaceae > Clostridium > Clostridium sp. KLE 1755. Next base: position 74,587 of record NZ_KE992650.1, on the reverse strand, counting down.
CAGTACCGGGACTATGCTTTTGCCAGGCTGACCGAAAAAAGTGCCTTTGCCTTCGGCCGGGAGGATACTTCGGCTTATCTTTCCGCACTGACCAATGATACGCTTTCCCTTGAAACCAATTATCTATCCGCATTATTTACCCTTCCGGCCAATGTGCTCATGCTGGTTGGTGTTCTGGGTCTGATGCTCTCTTACAGCCCGCTTTTGACCGCAGCGGCTTTGACGGCCTCCCTTCTCCCGCTTGGCGCTTCCCTGCTGGCCGGAGGCCATCTTCCGGCGCAGGAAAAAAAGGTGTCTGATGCGAACGGAGCCTTTCTGGCAACGCTGAAGGATATGCTTTCCGGTTTCCCTGTCATTAAAAGCTTTCAGGCGGAAAAAGAAGCCCTGCGGCTTTTTTCGGAAAGCAATGCAGCCCTGCAGCAGGTGAAATGCCATGCCGCGTACCGCTTTACAGTATATAGGCGGCGCTGCGGGGAGTCTGACGATTTTCACCGTATTTTTGCTGGGAGCGGCGCTTGCGCTTTCCGGCCGCGGCGTGACCGCAGGGGTAGTGATGGTTTTTGCCCAGCTGATGGAAAGCTTTGAATCCTCTCTGTCCGTAATTCCACAGATATGGGCAAACCGGAAGGCTGCTGATGCGCTGATTGACAAGCTTGCGACGGCTTTGGCAGCTCATGCGTCCTCCGGCGGTGTCCCTGCGCCGTCTGTTCTGAAGGATGGCATTACGGTGCAAAGCCTCAGCTTTGCTTATAATAACGAAACGCTTGCGCTGCAGGATATCAGCTTCCGGTTTGCGGCAGGCAGGAAATATGCGGTGGCAGGCGGATCGGGAAGCGGCAAATCCACACTGCTGAAGTTATTGCAGGGAAGCAATGACGGATACCGGGGAAGCATTCTTTATGACGGGAAAGAACTGCGGACGCTCCGGCCTGATTCCCTGTATGATTTGCTGTCCGTGATACAGCAGGACGTGTTTATTTTCAACAGCTCTGTACGGGATAATATCACCATGTTCCGGGATTTTCCCTCCGGAAAGGTAGAACGGGTCATATGGCTGGCGGGGCTGGAGGGACTGGTTAACGCACGGGGCGCAGACTGCCCTTGCGGTGAAAACGGGAACGCGCTGTCGGGCGGAGAACGGCAGAGAATTTCCATCGCCCGCAGCCTGCTGCGGGAAACGCCGGTGCTGCTTGTGGACGAAGCCACGGCTTCCCTGGATCCGGTGACCGCCTTTGGTGTCACAGATGCCATTCTTTCCCTGGACGGCCTGACACGCATTCTGGTCACACACCGGCTGGAGGAAGCCATGCTGCGCCGCTGTGACGGGATCCTGGTGCTGAAAAACGGGTGTCTGGAAGAGTTCGGCGCCTTTGACGAACTAATGGACAGAAAAGGCTATTTTTATTCTTTGTTCATGGTATCACAATCATAAATATAAGATGCATATTTTTAAAGACGATTTTTAACAAGACGAAAAAGAACCTCCTGCCCTGCACATTTATCCGGATATTTTTTCGGATGGAATCTTGCTCTCCTTCTCTTTGCCCAATGGATTAACATGCACCATACAGTGTTTCACCTCAGGAATCGCATTCTCCACCGCAAGATGCACCGCTTCCGCCGTCTGATGGGAATCCGTCAGGCTTTTGGAGCCGTCCATGGAGATCTCCACATCCACATAAATCCGGGAGCCGAACAGCCTTGTATTAAGCAGGTCAATCTGCTCCACGCCGTGAATGCCCAGGATTGCGGCACGGATTTTTTCCGCAGTTTCAGTGGGACAGGCTTTATCCACCAGCTTATCGGAGGCATCCCTGAAAATTTCCAGAGCGGCCTTTTCAATAAAAATGCAAATAACCAGCCCTGCTGCCGGATCAAGAACAGGAAAGCCCAGCCTGGCGCCCAGAATCCCTGCAAATGCGCCCACAGACGAAAGGGCGTCCGAGCGGTGATGCCAGGCATCCGCCATGAGCGCACCGGATTTGATCCTGCCTGCGGCGCGTTTTGTAAACCGGAACATCCATTCCTTAACGGCAATCGAAATGACCGCGGCAAGAAGCGCTGCCATGCCCGGAACCGAAAGTGAACCGCCCTCCGCAATCCGTTTCATTCCCGCGGCGCCGATGCCAATGCCGGTGGCCGCAAGGATTACGGCAAGGAGAAGGGAGGCCACGCATTCCATCCGTTCGTGTCCGTAGGGATGACCGCTGTCAGGTCTTTTTTCCGCAACCGTCACACCGGCTATCACAATCAGTGTGCTGAAGACGTCGGAGGCGGAATGGACTGCATCCGACACCATGGCCCCGGATTGTGCGGCTATGCCCACGAACAGTTTGAACAGAGTAAGGACGGCGTTGACTGCGATACTGACAATTGATACCTGCATGGCAGTCCTGTAATTCCTGTTTTGATTTCCCTGTTTCATAAATAACCCCGTTTTCCGCCGTAACCGACGGCCTTAAATCAGTCTGAGAAAAACGCCTGCCTCGTAGCTGCGAAGGAACGCAACCGCTGTCCGGCCTCACAAAAAAAGCATCTGCGGGAACAGCGTGTATACTGTCCCGCAGATGCTTTCAGCTCTCTGCTGCCGCTAACGGCCCGGCCCCATGAGCCCGGTGAATAAGCTCGCTGCCTGCTCAGTTTGTACTGTATTTTTATGCAGTGCAAAAAGTATTGTTCTTTATTCTATGCAGGCCATAGGGATTATGTTCTTTTTAATAATATATGACAGCTGTTCAGGCGCAGCCAACGGCCATCTTTTTCTTCATTTTATCGATTTTTATGTCTGATCAGCGTCCCGCCCGGTTCCAGCAGACGGTCATGGAAGCCTCTGGAAAAAAGGACTTCGCCGCCCTCCTTTATTTCCATCATTTCCCGGGAGCAGTTCAGAAGCACTTCAACTTCCCTTCCCTCTCCGTCCAGCTTAATATATTCCACACATCTGCCGCTTGAATATTCATTGGGAAAATGAAAATACAGGCTTCTGCAGGCAGGCTCTGTGCGCCGCAGTAAAATCAGCTTTCGCAGTGCTGCTGTTTTTTCCTGATTTTTCGGCAGCTCCAGCTCTTCCCAGGGCATACATCTGCGGCAGTCCGGATCATGCCCGCCCTCCATGGCGATTTCCGTCCCATAGAAAATGCAGGGGCTTCCCGGCATTGTAAACAGCACCGCCAGCTGCTGGTAAAAAGTATCCAGGCTGTGAAAACGGTTCATCAGCCGTTCCGTATCATGGGAATCCAACAGGTTGAACATCACGTTATTGTTTTGCTGCATGTACATGGTATAACAACGGTTGACCATGAATTCAAATTCTTCCTTTTTCATGGAAGAATCCAGGAAAAAGTCATGGATGCCGCTTGTCAGGGGATAGTTCATGACAGAATCATACTCGTCCCCGGCCAGCCACTGGCTGGCATCATGCCATATTTCTCCCAGAAGATAAATATCTGGCTTCAGCGTCTTCAAATGATGGCGCAGGGTTTTCAGGAACCGGTGGGATACCTCGTTTCCCACGTCAAACCGTATGCCATCAATATCGTAATCTGTAATCCAGTCCCGGCAGATCCCGCAGAAATAGTCGATCACCTCTTCGTTATTGGTATTCAGCTTGGGCATGCCGTCGGCAAAAGCGAAGGAATAGTATCTCCCGTCCCTGGTGTCCGCTTGTTTTTCAGGGATGGGCCAGGTATTCACCATAAACCAGTCCGCATATTGGGAAGCCCTGCCCTTCTCCAGCACGTCCAGCCACGGCGCGAATTTCCTTCCACAATGGTTAAAAACCGCATCCACCATGATGCGGATTCCCTGCGCATGGGCTTCCTGCACCAGCCTGATAAAATCTTCCTTTTCCCCGAAACAGGGATCGATCTTCGTATAGTCCGTGGTATCGTATTTATGGTTGGATTCCGCTTCCATGATAGGGTTAAGATAAATGCCGTTAATGCCTAACTCCTTCAGATAGGGAAGCTTCTGACGGATCCCCTCCAGATTGCCGCCGAAGCGTTCTTCATTGGTAACAGGACCGTTTCTCCAGGGACAGAGCTGCCCTGCATTTTTACCGGGCGTGCCGTTGCAGAATCTGTCGGGAAATATCTGGTACCATACAGTATCGTTCACCCAGTCAGGCGTCCGGTTGATATCCGCGGGATTCATCCAGGGAACGACAAAGCACTGCTGCATCCTGCCCTCCATATGGAGCTGTTCCTCCGTCAGAAAACCATCCTCAAAATAGTACCAGACCTGATCTGTGGTATGCAGCTCAAAAAAATATTTACAACGCTTATAGGCAGGAACCAATGTGGTGGTCCACCATATCTGGAAACGAAGCCTCTTTTTATAGAAAATTTCCTCCCGTTTTCCGGTCCAGGTTTCCTTTCCGCCAAGGATCCCCGCTTCAAAGGGATCCCCGTAGTGGATGAAAACCTTTTCCACATCATAGCCGGTTTTCAGGTTGATGATCAGCTCCCTTTCGTTGAGTGGATAGCTCATCTGTTCCGATGTTTTATGATAAATACCTGTAAATTCCATGCATTCTTCCTCTTTTTTACTGTGCGCCGCCCTGCAGCCGTTCCAGTTTTTCATAGACACGAAGCAGTTCTCCCACGCTCCAGGCCTGGGCAAAGCAGCCTCTGGAGGAAACGGGATTCAGCCCATCGTAGATTTCCGGCAGTTGGCCGATGCAGCCCTCCCTCATGGCGCTTTCTAGCACCTCCAGCTGGCTGCGCACCGTTTCTGCGGCTTTGATGTCTAAGTCGTGCACCTTCAGATAAGCCAGGTAGTACGCACCCAGAGGAAAGGCCCACACAGTGCCCTGATGATAGGCCATATCCCGTTCCAGCATGGGACCTCCGTAAAAAGGATGGAACTGCGCATCCCCCATGTCCAGGGTTCTCAGCCCATAAGGGGTATACAGCTTTTCGAACACCGTTTCCACCACACGCTTTTCTTTGTCCCGATCAAGCATGGTAAAGGGGAGGGATACCGCCCAGATCTGATTGCAGCGGATCTGCACATCCGCAGGAGTTCCGGATACCAGATCCTTCAGGCATCCCTTCTCCTCCAGCCAGAATTTATCGCAGAATACGGCTTTCACCTTCCCTGCAAGCACCCCATAGCCGGGGTCCTTACTGTGCAGCAGTTCACAGAAGCGCTCCATGATGCGCAGGGCATTATACCAGTAAGCATTGATTTCCACCGGCTTTCCATGGCGCGGCGTGGGGAGGATATCCCCCACCCTTACATCCATCCAGGTCACCTGGGCCAGGCCCTCTCCGGCCTGAATCAGACCATCTTCATCCATATGGATGCCAAAGCCCGTGCCGTTTTTGTAGCGCTCCATAATCCGTTCCATGACAGGATACATTTCCCGGACAAATACGGCATCCTTGGAGGCTTCATAGTACAGATACACACAGTTGATGAATAAAAGCGCCGCATCAGCCGTGTTATACATGGGTTCCCTGCCTCCCTCGGGAAACAGGTTCGGCATCAGGCCGTCACGTTCATTTACAGCAAAGGTACGCAGAATCTGCCTAGCGGTTTCATATTGCCCTGTGAAAATACAGATGCCGGGAAGCGCGATCATGGTATCCCTTCCCCAGTCCTCAAAAAAGGGGAAGCCGGCCAAAATGGTTTTCCCGCCGGTGGATTCCCTGGCGGAAATAAACTGATCCGCGCTTTTTACAAGGAAACGGGCAATATCGGATTTCAGGCCGCATTTTTCCTCCAGTTTTTTCCGGTAAGCCTTCAGTCCGCTGATGATTTCCTGCGCGCTCTGCGTCCCCGGCTCCATTTCATATATGATTTCCAGCACTCCGGTCTCCCCGGCAGCCACATCCAGGGTGAGAACATGATTGGCCAGGGCGCGGCCTGTTTCCCTTCTGCCGTCGCAGGCATCATAGCTGTAATGATAGCATTCCTCCTCATTAACCTCCGTGATGAAAGCATTTGTGCGGAAGTAAAGGGTCAGGCCGGCGCTTTCCAGCTTTGTGCCCGTCCGGCTCAGCTTCTGCGTCTTTTCCATATCGCTTCCCTTGGGAACAAACTGGAAAAAGGGGGTAATCTCCAGCCGGCATGATCTGCCGCTGCGGTTGTTAATACGGTAAGAAAGTGCCGCCGTGTTCGCGCCCTGGGCCATTCCTGCCTCCTTGCATATTTCCACGCCGTTTACAAGGAATTTCCATACGGGCGTGTCTTCATAGGTAAAGGAGGACAGATACCGGAAGCCTTCTTCCCTTGTGCCATCGGCAAATTCCTGGCTGGAGAGGACGTAAGCGTTTTCCTCCTCCGGCACGCCTGTAAAAAGCCGTTCCTTCAGCCGGTGCACCATATTATAACGGTGGTTCGGAGCCTGTGTGCATGCCATCAGGAATGCATGATCGTTCCGGGTGACCGAACCGGTCATTGTCATGGAAGAAAAACCGCCCAGCCCGTTGGTCATCAGATAGCAGTTTTCCTGGCCCCGTTCCAGTGTTTTAAAGTCCTGTTTTCCGTAAATCCACTTCATATCGTCTCCTATCCGTAACGGTCCGGATGCCGGCCGTCACTCCCGTCCTTCCTTTTATCTGCCTGAAAATAAATCTGCCGGACAGTTCTTTTCATCTGCCGCCGTCTTTCCCAATATCAAAATGCTTCCGGGCGCGGCTGCAATATTGGCGTCTGCCCTGACCGGGCTTTTCCATAGAAAGCTGCTTTCCCCATCGGCCAGAAGCTCCCATGTCCCCCTGGGAAGCGTGAGCCTTTCCGGCGTACTTTTGCTGTTGTATACAATGCAGAGGGTTTCCCACCGGCAGCTGCGCCCTTCCGCCCGGTTGTCAACGAAGAATCCAACCGCTCCAGGCTTATTCCAACGGCCAAATATCCGCTGTACAGCATTGGGTGATTTGTCACAAAGGCCGGGCAGCTGCTTCCGCAAAGCGATCAGGCCTTTATAATACTCCACCAGCCCCCGTTCCTGCAGGGACTTCGTCCAGTCCAGGCGGTTCAGGCTTACAGGGGCATCATAGGTGTTATCCAGGCCGTTTTTGGTTCTGGCGAACTCTTCCCCGGAAAGGAAGAAAAGGCTGCCCTGACAGGTCATGTAAATCCCCGCCGCAAGGCGGCAGGCTTTTCTGATATCTGCCCCTTTCTCCAGCGTGGAAGCAAGCTTATCATAAAGCGTCTGGTTGTCATGGGCCGACACATAGTTAAGGATCTGGGAAGGAGCCTTCACAGGAATGGCTTTCCCGCCGCACCAGGCAGAGACACTGTCAAGGATTTCCTCTTCCAGCCCCGGCCTTCCGTTAATGAAGCCCGGTTCCTCCGGCTTAAGCGCAGCGCCCTTTATCACATCTCTCGTATTGTCGCAGAACATACCGATATCCGGCGGAAGCTTTCCGAAATTTGCTTTTAACGCTTGGGTAAAGCCCGGATCCATCGCCGTTTTTCCCGCTGCCCACGGTTCTCCGTACACCAGCTTTTCTCCCCTGCCGAAGCGCAGATCAAGGGCGGTGCGGATGCGGTTCATTAAATCCGTATCCAGAAGCCCCATCAGATCAAAGCGGAAGCCGTCAATATGGTATTCCTCCGCCCAATACAGGACGGAATTAAACAGGTATGAGGCGCACATGGGCCGTTCGCTGGCAATGTCATTGCCGCAGGCGGAGCCGTTGGAAAAGCTGCCGTCTTCATGCAGACGGTAATAATACCACGGCACCGTCCGCTGAAACCAGGAATCCAGGGAATAGGTATGGTTATAGACCACGTCCATAATCACACGGAAGCCGTTTTTATGCAGGGACTGTATCATTTCCTTCATTTCACGTATCCGTACCTCGCCGCGGGCGGCGTCCGTGGCATAGGATCCTTCCGGCACATTGTAATTAACCGGATCGTAGCCCCAGTTAAAATCTGCAGGATCTCCCGCTTCATCCACTGATCCGTAGTCAAAAACAGGCATCAGCTGGATGTGTGTGACCCCCAGCTCCTTCAGATAGGGAATGCCGGTGGGATGCTTTCCCTCTGCGTTCAGGGTGGTGTCCTCACACAGAAAGGCTTTATATTTCCCCCGGTATTCCGAAGGAAAACCGCCGGCCGGATCCCAGGAAAATTCTTTTACATGCACCTCGTAAATAATGCGTTCCGCAGGCTGTTCCGGGGCATGATCCTCTTCCCACCCGATGGGATTGGTTAAGCTTAAATCCACGGCCATGCTTCTGCGGCCGTTTATGCCGCAGGCTTTTGCATAAGGGTCTGCGGTCCGTTTTGTTTCACCGTCAATTCGTATTTCATAGTCATAGTAAATGCCGTGCAGGTTCTTCTCCGTCCGGAAGGCCCACACACCCTTTTCCTCTCTGTCCATGGGCTGCTGCAGGAAGGGTTCTCCTTTTCCACCGTCCCGGTACAGGTTCAGTGTGATTTTATCCGCAAAGGGGCTCCACAGCAGGAAGGAGGTTCCCTTCCCGCTGCAGGCCGCTCCCAGATCCTTCCCCTGGTAAGTATACTGCGCCTGAAATGCAGGCTCCAGATAACAGGCTTTCCATTGTTGTGCTGTCTTCATGTCTTATCCGCCTTACGTTATGATTTTGCCGGCCTTCCGCCGGCGTTATGTCCGCGTCAGCCCTTCACCGCGCCGGAAACACCGTCCACATAATAATGCTGCATGGACAAAAACAGGATGGCTATGGGAATGGATATCAACACCGCCCCTGCGGCAAAGCTGGTGTACCAGTTGTCAATATACTCCTTTTCCAGCATCTTCCACAGGCCGATGGCAACCGTATACTGGTCGGAATTGGCCCGGCAGATAACCTTGGCAAAGATAAAGTCAAGCCAGGGCGCCATAAAGGAAGTCAGTACTGTATAAATAATGATCGGCTTGCTTAAGGGCAGCGTGATTTTACTGAAAATCTGCCATCTGGTGCAGCCGTCCAGCAGCGCCGCCTCGTCTATGGCCGTGGGGATGGTGTCGAAGAAGCCCTTCGCTATCTGGAAGGATAAGCCCGCGCCGCCGGAATACACCAGGATGAGCGCCAGGCGTATCAGGTTCCCTTCGGTCAGTCCCAGCGCCTTCAGGATAAAATATACGGCAATCATGGACATGAAACCGGGAAACAGCCCCAGGATCATCGCCATATTCATATAGGGCCTGCGAAGCTTGAATTTCAGCCTGGACAGGCAGTAGGATACCGCCAGTACATAAAAGGTGGCAAGGATGCAGGAACAGACGGCGATAAAAAGCGTGTTGGAAAACATCCTGGGAAAATTCAGTATGGAGGTATCGGTAAACAGCTTTGCATAATTATCCAGGGTATAGGACTGGGGAAGGAAGGTGGATACATAGGAGCCCTTCTCCGAACGGAAGCTTGTCAGGATTACCCATATGATGGGAAATACCCAGATAAATGCCAGAATCGCCAGAATGACATGGACGATGGTATTGTTGATGAGACGTTTCTTTTTTGCAGAATGCATTTTTGCTCCGGCCATGTTTAAAATCCTCCCTCTTCCTTATAGGATTTGCTGTTGCGGTAGGTAAACAACGCGCCCACTGCCAGTATGATAAAGGTCATGATGCCGATGACGGAACCCACGTTATAGTACTGCTTGTCGATGGTCAGCTTATACAGCCAGGTAACAAGCAGATCCGTGCTTCCCGCCGTGGACGACAGGTTGGTAACGGGGTCGCCTCCCGAAAGCAGGTAAATGACGTTGAAGTTGTTCACGTTTCCGGTAAAGGTGACAATCAGATAAGGCGTGGTCACATACAGCATATACGGCAGCGTAATTTTGAAAAATATCTGGAAGGCATTGGCCCCGTCCACCTTGGCCGCTTCATACAGCTCCGCAGGGATGTTCTGCAGCACGCCCGTCAGCTGGAGCAGCGTATAGGGAACGCCTACCCAGATGTTGACCACGATAACGGTTATGCGCGCCCAGGTGGGATCCGTGAAGAACGGAAGGCTGGCGTCCTGGGCTATCCAGCCAAGATTACGCAGAAGCACGTTGACAGCGCCGTTTGGCTGCAGCATGGTTTTCATAATCAGCAATGATACGAACATGGGAACCGCACAGGACAATACAAAGCAGAACCGCCAGAAGCCTTTGGCCTTCGTCTCCTTCCTGTTGATCATCAGGGAAAGTATCATTCCGAAAATGTAGTTGCTGAAGGTGGCGAAAAACGCCCATACAAGCGTCCAGGCCAGCACGGACCAGAAGGTGCTTCCCAGAATACTGCCGGAGTCGAACAGGGCCCTGAAATTTTCCAGACCGACCCAGTCAAAAAGCATGAGGTGATTGCCTATTTTACTGTAGTTGGTAAAGGCCATGCAGATCATGAAAATCAACGGCAGCACAGTGAAAAGGAAGATAAAAGTGACCGGCGGGGTCATTAATAATCTGTGCAGGTTTTCATGAAGCAGTGTCTTTAAATCCTCACGGAAGGTATTGATATGCTTCCCCTCTTTTGCCAGGCACTCGGCTTTATAGGCGCTCCTCAGCGCGCCGCGCCAGGCGCAGATCATCAATGCCGTCAGGAGCAGGGTTGCCACGCCGTAAAGCAGAATCAGCACCGACTGGTCCCCTTTTGTGTACAGATACACCTGGCTCGCCTCATCCCATATTTCCTGCTGGGGTACGGTTCCCAGTGAACCCAGCATACGGACAAAGCCGATGCCGCTCACTGCCATAAAAACCAGGTAGGCTGCCTCTGCCGCCAGGAACAGAAGGCCCTTTAAAAACTGTTTATGTACGATATTTCCAAAGCCCATAAGAAGCATGGAAAGCCGGGTTTCCACACCGCCCTCTCTGACTGCTTTCATGCAGGTATAGTCTGTCGGAAATTCATTGACTCTTTTCTTAAAAATTCCCATCCTCATCACCTCTATTATATTCCGCTGCTGTTCATCGCTTCATTCATGGCTTCTGTCTGTTCCTTCGCATTCTCATGGGTCACGCTCTTATTGCGGATTGCTTTGCCCATATTTTCCACCGGGCTCCAGCAATTGTTCATCGCTGATACAAAGGGCTGGAGAATCGAGGTATTGTTGAAGGTATTGTTCTGCGCCATAACAAGCGGGTCAGACATGATTTCCTTCTCTTCCATCAGCTTTGTATTACATGGAATCACGTTTCTAAGTTCGTAATGGCTGCGCTGGGCCTGGGCCGAACCCAGATAGATTGCCAGCTCCACCGCGGGCACCATATATTTGCAATTGGGATTGACGCCGACGGCCTTGGAGCCCGCGTAAGCCATCATCTGCTTTTCCTCGCCGTTAAGCGTGTAGGTGGGAAGGGATGCTGCGCCCATATTTTCTCCCAGCGCTTCCTTTACGCCGTTGGCATCCCAGGAACCGGAAAACATGGCCGAAATGCTGCCGTCCCGCAGTCCCGCAATACCGGAGCCATCCGCATCAATTTTGAAATTGGGGTTTGCGGCAAGGTCTATCAGATAATCCGTGACCTCCACAGCCTTATCGCCGCCGAAATCCACACCCTCCTCCTCTTTCGTCCCGTCACCAAACAGGCTGCAGCCGTTTCCTATATAAAAGGAAGGCAGATACCAGGAATTGGTGAAGGGGAAGGAAACAACGCCCTTTTCCAGCATGGTATCCAGGTTTTTCACATCCTCTTCGGTAAAAACGCTCTTGTCATAATACATGAACCAGGTGTTGGTGGTAAAGGGAACGCCGTACAGCTCTCCATCCTTTGTCAGGGAGGCGAGCACCTCTTCCGAATTGGTGGATTCGATTTCCTCCCTGTACTTGCCGCCGAATTTGACCAGGGCATTGGCATCCGTCATGGTGGTCAGGGTGTCGTTGGCATACATGAACACATCCGCGCTGGCCTCCGGATCCTGGGACACCTGTGTTGCTGCGCTGGCCTCATCCGCCACACCGTAAACAAAGGTGATATCCCACTCCGGGTGCTCTGCCGCAAAGGCCTCGCAGGTTCTCTGCAGCCATTCTCCGCTGTCCTTTGACTGGTCTTCCGAAGGTGACCACACCATAAGACGGACACTTTCCCGTTTATCCGCCCCATCCTGCAGGCTGTTACCGCAGCCTGCAATGTTTGCTGCCAGAAGCCCTATAGCTAACAGCAGCGCCAATCCTTTCTTCCGCATTATGTCCTCTCCTTTTCTTTGATTCTAAATTTAAGTTTCGCTTAGTTTCGTAATTTATCTTTATCATAGTCTCATTGTACGATTTCGTCAATCCTGTTTTCATATGTGTCATACTACTTTCTCTGTTTTTCATAGTTTTTGTATGGTAAAATTATGCACTTTTACAACAAGATAATTCCCATGGGGAGGAACTTACGAAACTTTACTGTATTTTTTTGCTTATACATTGATTTTCCATAAGCCATTCCGTATAATAGGAAGCAGCCGCAAAGTAAATCAGGCCAATCCATCCGTCCTACGGCAAAGGCGGCTTTTCATGGACGGATACCGGCTGCATGGCGGCTGCCGGCAGATCTTTGACAGCCGGGCAAACACGAATTCCGAAAGGCGGACATCATGACAACATTGCAGGATATTGCTGACAGAATGGGGATTTCCAAGGGCACCGTATCCAAGGCTCTCAACGGTGCGCCCGATATCAGCGAAACTTTACAAAAAAATGTACTGGAGACAGCGGTGGAAATGGGCTACACAAAGCTTCGCAGGCAGAAAGCGGATGCAAAAAAGCTGTGTATCCTCACCGAGAATATAGAATACGAAGAACCGCATCAATTCGGCTATGACATTACGCTGGGTTTCCGTCAGATGGCCGAGCCGGCCGGATATACGGTAGAGATTGTGCAGGCGGAGGAAAAGCTGCAGAAGCATACGCCCTACGATGTTTTCATGCTGCGCAATAATTATCTGGGAGCCTTTGTGCTGGGCTTTTCCCTGAACGATCCCTGGATGAAGGATTTTCATACAAGCCGCACTCCCACCGTTCTTTATGATAACTATATCAGCGCCAATCCCAACATCGCCTATGTGGGCGTGGACAACAACGAGGGGATGGAGCTTGCCGTTTCCCATCTGAAGCTGCTGGGACACAAGAAAATCGGATATCTGAGCGGAGCGCTTGGCTCACACGTCATGCAGGTACGGCACAAGGCTTTTTTCCAGGCGCTGCGCCAGAACGGCCTGCAGTCCGATCCCACTTATGCCGGAAGCTCATACTATATCACAGAATGCCTGGAAAAGCATCTGCCCAGGCTTCTTGCCATGGGGGTGACGGCAATTATATGCAGCCATGATTTGATTGCCAATACAGTCATGATCCAGTGCCAGCAGCTGGGTTACCATGTTCCCAGGGACTTAAGCATCATAGGCTTTGATGATCTGCCCATCTGCGCCTATACCTCCCCGCCCCTGACCACAATCCGTCAGGAACGGATCGAACTGGGAAAAAGCGGCTATTATGCACTGGACAGCCTGATGAATAAAGTATCTATCGGCACGCTGCTCCTGCACGCCCAGCTGGTGGTGAGAAATTCCACAGGTCCGCGCGCAGCAAACAGCCGGGAATACGGATCCCTCCAGGGTAAAAAAACGATTACTTAAGAAAACATACAAAAACTGCCATGAAACGGTACGCTTTCCAATACGCTCCAGGTTTCATGGCAGTTTTTCTATTTTTTCCTATCTCTGTTGAAATCTTACATACATAAAATACCATTCCATGACGGGGATTTTGTAATAGGGCCTGAAGGTCCTCACCGCCTGGGGATAGGGACATACGTGTCCGGGCGCAGTCCTAAACAGCATCTGTTTTTCATCAATGCATGTGATCCATTCCTCCGGGTGCTCCATGTCCCCGTCAAGCAGGGACATCTTATCCGCCGCCAGAACCACCGGCCCGAAGCACAGCGCCGCAATATCCGGGTTTTCTTCATCCACCGGTTTGAATTCCAGGGAAAAAGGAAGGCTTATCTCGATAACATCGTCCGCCTGCCACTCCCGTTCCAGCACGGCCCAGGTATCCGGCTGCGCCGAAAGGCCCATGTCCTCGCCGTTTACAAGGATGCGGTTTACGCCCTTTGCCCAGCGGGGAATCCGGAAACTGATCCGGCAGGAGGTTCCGCCTTCTGCCTGCACCCGGAATTTCCGGATGGGAGAAATATCACCCCCGGAACAGTTTTCCAGGGCAAACCGGCTGCCGCGAATGGAAAAAGAGGCTTTGGAAGGAAGGTATTGGGAAACATAAATCCCTTCCTCATCCGTATAATAAATCATGTTGGCATATTCCGCCACATCCTGGGGAAATGTCCCGGTGCAGCACTGCCATTCAAAATTGGCGCCGTTTGGCTGCAGCCTTCTGTCCTCCAGGCTCTTTACCGCGCCGTCCACAAAATAACCGGCATAGTACATCACGTGCCCCTCGGAATCAATGGGCGGCTGTCCAGCCACACCGTTGATCAGCATCTGCTCCGCCCAGTCACCGTATTTTGCTTTCCCGGTAATCCGGAGAAGATAATTGCAGATTTTAAAGACCGCCCAGGCGCAGCAGGATACCTCGCAGCTTCCCCAGTTATCGTTCCTGGGAACCATTCCGCCGCCGAAATTCCTGTAGACCGCCCCGTTTTTGGTGGGATCCCAGGAATCCTTCAGCATCTCGCCCAGAAACCCTTTTTCATCCGCAAACAGGCACTCCGCGGGGCCGTAGCCGCCTGTGGCATAGGTATGCTTTTCCGTCACAAGCGCATAGCCGTTTTCCGCTGCGTCCAGGTACTTCTTATCTCCCGTCGCCAGATAGGCCATTGCCGCGCTGGAAAAGCTGTTGACCTGGCTGTAGGCATGCCTTGGCCCAATGGCGGAATCGTGAGCGTTCAATTTATCCCACAGGTAGGTATAATCCCATTCCCTGGCAAAATCCAGATATTTCTTCTCCCCGGTCAGCAGATAAGCCCGGTACAGATTCTCAGGAAGCGTGTACCACTCAATCATGTCATTATCACAAAGCTCCGGCCCCTGAAGGCCGTCCCTTGGGATATCCCGCTTGAACCGCCGGGCGGCGCTGTCCGTCAACGCGGAAATATAGGCAAGCGCCGGCTCATAATGCAGAAACTCATACATGTCGAGAAAGCCGCCCAGCAGCTTTTCGTAGACGTAGGTGCCATTGCAGTCGATGGTTTTCGCGCTTGCCGCAGCGCATCTGCCCCATTCCTCCGCCAGGAATACGGCCTTCTCCTTCAGCCGGTAATCGCCCGTTACCGCATACAGCTTGGCGAAGGCGCCCAGCTTCTGGCCGAAAGTGGAAGCGCCGTTTCCATACCAGCCCATCAGGCTCTCCCCAGGAGCGTCCAGGCCGGCTGTTTTTCTGAAAATATGCAGCAGGGAATCATTGGGAATCGCCAGATAGGTTTCTATGGTTTCCCTTCTCTGACGCTCCCACAGACTGTTCTTTAATTCCACTCCCTGATATCTGAAATCCCTTAATTTTTCCATACCCTTTCCTTCCTGCCGCCCGGGCGGCAGTTTCCCTTCTTTTTATAAAAATCAGCCCTTTACCGCTCCGATCATCACGCCTTTTTCAAAATACTTCTGGATGAAGGGATACACACACAGGATGGGCAACGTTGATACGATGATTACCGCGTATTTCACCTGATCCGCAGCGCCCTGGGCATAGCCGTCCTGTACGCTTCCCACGCCGCTGGAGAACGCCTGGTTCAAAAGCAGGATTTCCCGCAGTATAATCTGCAGAGGCGCGTTTTTGGAATTGCTGTTAAACAGCAGCGCATTGAAGAAATCGTTCCAGTGGAATACGGCATAATACAGAATCAGCACGGAAATAACCGCTTTGGACAGCGGAAGCACCACCTTGACAAAATAGTTGAAATGGGAGCATCCGTCCAGCACGGCCGCCTCGTAGAGATCCTCCGGAATGGAGGTTTCTATGAAGGTTCTTGCAATGATAAGGTTATAGGTATTGACCGCCACGAAAATAATCAGAATCGTTTTTGTGGAAATCAGTCCCAGCGAGCTTACCGTCATGTAAAGGGGCACCAGCCCGCCGCTGAAGAACATGGTGAACACAAAATAGAACATCACCTTGTTCCTTGCCTTGAAATCCCTTCTGGAAAGCGCATAGGCCGCCGGCATGGTGACCGCCATATTCAGGATGGTTCCCGCCACCACATAGAGTATGGTATTGGCATAACCAGTCCAGATACGCGCATCCTCCGCAATCTGCTGATAGCCGTAAAAAAGGATGTCCTTCGGCCATATGGTCACCTTCCCCAGATTGACCAGATTGGAATTGCTGATGGAGGCGATGATAATAAACCACAGCGGATAGGCTATGACGACAAAAACGAATATGCTGAGGATGATAACAACTGCGCCGAACAGCCTGTCCTGCCAGCTGGAATCCCTTTTCACTTTTTTTGCAGGTCTTATTTTTTTATCTGCCATTTTTACTCCTCCTACATCAGACCGGTGCCGGTGGACCGTTTGGAAACATAGTTGGTTACCAGCAGGAATACAAAGTTGATTACCGTGTTAAACAGGCCGACAGCCGCGCCGAAGCTGAACTGTGAGGACTTGATGCCCACCGTATATACATAGGTGGAAATAACCTGGGAAGCTCCCAGATTCAGGCTGTTCTGCATCAGGAAAACCTTGTCGAAGCCTACGTTGAGAATATTTCCCATGTTCATAATCAACAGGATCATGATAGTGGGCAGAATCGCCGGAAAATCAATATGTATCATCGTCTGCCACCGGTTCGCCCCGTCAATTTTACAGGCGTCATACAGCTGGGTATCCACTGAAGACAGGGCGGCGATGAAGATGATGCTGTTCCAGCCCATGGTCTGCCAGACGCCGGACAGTACATACAGGGGAACAAAGCAGGATTCCTTTCCCAGAATATTGGTGTTCCGGGATACGATATGAAGGCTTTTCAAAAAGTTGGCGATTACGCCGCTGTCGTTTGCAAACATGATATTCAGCATGGAAACAAGGACGACCACTGAAATGAAGTACGGGATATATACGGTAGTCTGCACCGTCTTTTTCCATTTGGGGCTGCGGATCTGATTGATGATCATAGCCAGGATAATCGGCGCGGGAAAGCCCACAAGAATACTGGTGGCGGAAATAACAAAGGTATTTTTCAGCGTGGTAAAAAACATGGGGCTCTCAAAATACTGCTTAAAATATTTCAGTCCCACAAATTTTCCGCCCGTGATGCCCGCGGTAAAGCTGTATTCCCGGAACGCCAGCTGGATCCCGTACATGGGGACATAACAGAAAATCAGGATATACAGCATGGCGGGGAACAGCATGACCCACAGCTGCCAGTTATGCTGTATATATTTTCCAAAACCCCGGCCCTGGCCGGTTACAGCATTCTTTTTTTGTTTAGCACTCATACGATCTCCCTTCCTTTAGACAGAACGTGGGATGCGGAAATTCCACATCCCACTGCCCTGTTTAGCTCTGCTTTTTGGTATGAAGCATTATTTTCCCAGATATGCGTCGAAAGCCTTCTGACGGATTTCAAGTATCTGAGGCAGTCCTGCATCATTGACACTCTTAACGTAGGAATCCCAGTCAGCGTCGATATCGGATTCGCCAGTCATCCAAAGAGACCAGTAATTATCAATGATATTGTTGATATTGGCCTGGGTGAGCGCCATGGTATTCTGATCTTCTTCTGAATATTTCATGAACATCTGAGGATAGGTATCGGATTCGCTTGCCTTGGCAATCACATCATCGTATACTTTTCTTTCCTCCAGGGCAAAAGTCATATCCTGTGCCATTTCGATTTCCGTGCTTCTTCTGATATACATGGGCGCATTATCCGCCATGGTGCTTGTCCATTTCCAGGTACCGGGATCCGTGTCGGGATCGAGCGGGTCAAGAACCTTGAAGCTGTTGTCGCCGGTCTGCTCCACACAGCCGTCGGAAATACCGCCGAACAGGCCCTGAACGGAAACGGCCGGATCATAGAAGCAGTCGAGGAATCTTACGGCAGCTTCCATATTCTCACATTTGGCGCTGACACATACTCTGTTGCCGGACATATTAAGTCCTGTGTAGTCATCCCTCCAGCGGGTATCATAGGTGCCGGGTTCACAGTCGATATCATAATCAAGCGCGGGAACCGGTACATACTGGCTGTAAAGGTTGGGGCCGAATTTGTCTGTTTCTTCCCATCCGAATACGCAGCCTACCAGGGCGTCCCCATTTTCATTGCCGCGGGAAAGGGACTGGAATGCGGAATAGTCGTTGGAAATGGCATTGGTATTGATCAGGCCGTTGGCATAAAGATCAGTTACGTACTTCATGAACAGCTTATAACGGTCGTCAACTGCATAGCATTTAATCTGTCCGTCTTCCGCAAAGTAAGCGTCTGTTCCCCAGTTGGTCAGCTGGATTCCAAGAGAGCCTACCAGGTTTGTCATGGAATAAGCGCTGTTGAACCAGCCGTTGTTTGCGCCCGCGTTGAAGTCCATGGGGATTTCATCGTCAGGGTCGCCGTTGCCGTTGGCATCCTGCTCTTTAAAGGCCATCAGGACATCCTTCAGCTCCGTGAAGGTGGTGGGAACCTCTTTGCCTACCGCTTCCAGCCAGTTTTTGTTGATGAACATAACGGTATTGGTGGAAGGCCATTTGCCCTGGAATTTGGGAAGTCCGAAAATTTTTCCTTCCATTGTGGTAGCCAGTGTTTTGGTATCCGGCTCTTCTTCAAACATTTCCATGATATTGGGGGTGGTTTCCTTGCTGAGATAAGGCGTCAGGTCCGCAAACAGCCCGGCATATTTGGTATAATCGGAATCGGATGTGGCGCTGAAGAGCAGATCCGGAATGTCCCCGGCTGCGAAACGGGTGGATTTCACCGTATCCCAGTCAGCTCTGATCTGTTCCCATTCGATTTCCACTCCTGCTTTCTCTTCAATTTCGGATACCCACTTCATTTCCGTGATATCCTTGGTAAGCGGATGGGAAATGATGACAGCGGTCAGCTTTACCGTCTCTCCTGTGGAAGCGCCTGCGTCCGCAGATGCGTTTTCTTCCGTTTTTGCCGCTCCTGTGTCGGCGGCCCCTGCATTTGCATCGGTACTGCCTGTGGTGCTTGTACTTCCGCAGCCTGCCAGCATTCCTGCCGTCATTGCCGCTGAAAGCATCAGCGCAATTAATTTCTTTTTCATTCTGTTTCCTCCAATCTTTATTTGAAATTTCACGGTAACCGTGTTATTTCCCTTTGATTTCCGGGCCTGCACACACTCCCGGTTCAAAATACTGACAGATGTCCGAAAGTCATCCATCTTAAAATGCTGTAGCTTTTGCTGCTATTTGCATAGTGTATCGGATAATGCTTAGTGAATATTTATATTTTTTATTTTCTTCAGCGGAAATTTATGGGTATATCTTACAATTTGATACCGGTTTCGTAAATGTCATAAGGATACATTAAGTGTAAAAAGGTTGTGGCTTACTGCTTTGCCTTTTAAACTCACAACCTTTTTACACTTAACCTAACCTTTATACACCTTGTACAAATTAAAGCCTTTAATTATACTTATTTTATGCATAATTGACTAATTTCCATATTTTACCATTAGTATAAAACCCGATTTTTCCCGGAATTTTACAGAGAGTGTTTTGTTGGCCGACAGGTTTTTCACTTTAATAAACTGATCCGGATTTTTTCCCCTGAAATGCGGGGCCAAAAGATACACCTCTGGTGTCAAAATTCAGAATGAAAACGGAGGGGAGGTACGCTATTGATTGAAGGCTTATGAATTTACGATTGACAACCCGCTGGAATACGTACTCACCGGGAAGTTTGAGGCACTGTCTCCTAACTGGATGCATGAAACGATGGAGCTGATTGATTACGAACTTTTTGTCATTTCCAAGGGGCCTTTATACCTGTCCTATCAAAATCAGGATTTTACCGTAAATACGGGTGAAACGCTGCTTCTTCCGCCGGGGCAGCCTCCCGCCAACCTCCGGCGGGGCTTCAGGCCCTCGGACTGCAGCTTTTACTGGATGCATTTTACATCTTCCCATCCGGTGACGCCCGTAATTACTGAGGATGGCGTTACCGACACCCTTTCGTATCTGACAGAAAATAATATCCGGCTTCTGATCCCGCAGTACTGCAGGACGCTGAATACGGAAAAAATAATTGTGCTGATGAAACAGCTGCAGGACGCTGTCCGTTCCCAGTACGACAGGCTGACCATCAATTACATGACCACCCTGATTCTGTGCGAAATCCACAACCAGCACATTCGGCAGCTGAATGTGAGCATACCTGCCAAAAACCAGAGGCAGATGTTCCAGGACATCCTTGATTATATCAAACGGCACATTCAGGAAAATATCAGAGTAGCAGATATTGCCGGTCATTTCGGTTACAATGACAAATATCTGTCGCATATGTTCAGTTCCATTGCGGGGATGTCTTTAAAAAGATATATTATGAAGGCAAAGATTGACGAGGCCAATTTCATGCTGACGGATACCAACATGACCATACTGGAAATCAGTGTCGCGCTGGGCTTTGCCGACAGCCACAATTTTATGAAATTTTATAAGAAGATGACCGGGCTGACGCCCAGTGAATACAGAAATGCTTTTTCCAAAAGAATGCTTTACCATAAATAAAACAGGTCCAAATCGGAAGACGCCTCCCTTTGAACCTGTTTATTGCTGTTATTCAATATCAAATCTGTTCCTGGAAATGCCCAGAAGAACACGGGTGCCCTTTCCTTCCTCCGATTCTATGGCAATCGTCTGGCCAAGCATATCCATGGTCCTGCGGCAGAGAAAGAGGCCGATTCCCGTGGAACGCTTTTCCCTTCTGCCGTTGTAGCCCGTATAGCCCCATTCAAATACTCTGGGAATATCCTCCGGGCGGATACCGATGCCATTATCCTCCACAACCAGGAACGCTCCTCCCCCACTCTCCTTTGTGTAAATCCGGATGCTGCCGCTGCCGTCCTTTGCCGTATATTTCACCGCATTTCCAAGCAGCTGCTCCAGAACGAATAGGAACCATTTTTCATCTGTGAGCACAGCAGCTGCCATATCCTCCAGATGGATAGCTGTTTTGTTATAAATGAGTACGGACGCCATATTTTTTACAGCCTTTTTTACCAGGGATGAAAGCGGGTATTCCTTTAAGACCAGATCCCTTCCGTCCTTATCCAGGCGCTGGTACTGGAGGGCCATATCCACGTACTGCTCCGCCTTCCACAGCTCCTGCTCCATGGAACGCCGATCCAGCTCCTCCTCCTGTAAAAGCAGATGCATGGCGGCCACCGGGGTTTTTATCTGATGGGACCAGAGCGTATAGTATTTGCTGCTTCTCTCCCTTTCCTCCCGGCCGTTTTCCTTTTCCTGTTCATATTTTTGCTGCCAGCCCCTGGCCAGCTGCGCCCACGCCCCTTCCAGGCCGCGGCTTTCCTCTTCCGGGGAAAAAATTCCCGCCTCTGCCTGTGAAGCATATAGTTCCAGCAGCCTGCGTTTTTTTACGTATTTGCTATAATCGGAGAAAATCAGGACAGAGGACAGCACGGCGAGGACCAGAAGCAGATAGACCGCCGGCTGCCAGGGCAGATCACAGAGCCACCATATAAAAAGAAGGCAGACCGTGGGAAGAAGATATAGCATAAAGCTGACCCGCTCCCTGATATAGTCGGAAAAACAGCCGCGGGAAAATTCCCCGGATACAGTCTTGTTTACTTCCCTCTTCATGTTTTTTTCCCTTTCGCCGATCCGCCGTCTTCAGGCCGGTAGTTCTCCGGGATCAGGTAGCCCATGCCCTTCCTGGTTTCAATAAAGCCCTTCAGTCCTGTTTCTTCCAGCTTTCTGCGAAGCCGTGTCATATTCACGGTCAGGGTGTTATCATCTATAAAGGCTTCATTTTCCCAGAGTGCACATATGATTTCATCCCGGGATACGGCGCAGCCTTTCTTTTCCATTAGCAGGCTGAGAATGCGGAACTCATTCTTGGTAAGCTCCAGCTTCTGTCCATTATAAGCAAGCGTGGCGTCGCTTAAGGAAAGTGTGGCTTCCCCGGCATGGATTACGTCCTTTCGCGTGCCAAAGGTATACGCCCTGCGCAGAAGCGCCTGGATTTTGGCCAGAACGACTTCCAGACGGAAGGGCTTTGCCAGGAAATCATCCGCTCCCATATTGACGGCCATCACCAGATTCATATCGTCCGCCGCAGATGAAATAAATATAATAGGAACCTGGCTTGTCTTTCTGATTTCCTGGCACCAGTAATAGCCGTCGAAAAAGGGCAGGGATATATCCAAAAGCACCAGGTCGGGGGAAAACTGTGCAAACTGCTCCCCAACACGGCCAAAATCAACAACAGCCTGTACCTCATAATTCCATTTTAACAGGGTTCTGGTCAGCACGGCGGTTATCGTGTCATCATCCTCCACAATCAAAATCTTATACATAAATCCTCCTGTTCTGCGTCCCATCACACAGTTGACGGGGAATAACGCAGCTGTGTATCTTTTTTTATCATAACCCGTCGGCGGCTGTTTTTCCACTTTTTTATAAATTCTTTGCAAATGGTTGGAAATCAGCGGAAGATATGATATCCTAGTACTTAACTGATTCCGGGGAAACGCATGTTTTTTGCCTGCTTCCGAACCGGAACCGGCAGATTGTGAAAGGATGGTATACAGCTATGAAAAAACATCAAAGAATATCCATACTGCTGACATGTCTGCTTCTTGCCCTGCCGCTGCAGACAGCGGTCACAGAACCGCTTCAGATAAATGCCGCCGAGGCCCTGCCCGCAGGAGGCATAACCACCACGGTTTCCGACAGCCGTTTTATTGATGCCGGATGGATGAACCAGAATATCATACTTACCCTGGACGGACAGGTCTGGGCAATGGGAATTAATATGATGAAGGATTATCCCGTATTTCTGTCCAACGACCTTGGCGTCCCTCAGTGTATCCTGGGGGATACGGCGGTTCTCGACGTTTTCCTGAATGCTATTAATGAGCAGCTCAAAGCCCAGGTTTTCCAGAGCGACAGTCCCATTTTTGACACAGGCACAGGAAGCTATATCTACAATTCCGGGCAGACCTATTACCAGCTCAACGCCAATGTGAAGAACTGGCTGATAACCACACTGCAGCAGCAGTTTATCGCAGGAACGCCGCAGCCCATTACCCTGGATCTTACCTCCGGCTACCTTACAAGCATTGTCAATGAAGGCGTGCTCACCTACAGCCCTGATTTCGTGCTGGCCGGCAGCTGCACCACCAGTTTTTCAACCAGCTCCTCCAACCGGATCAACAATATCAAGGTTGCCGCGGGACATCTGAATAACATGATTATAATGCCCGGCCAGGAGGTTTCCGTCAGTACGGCAATTCTTCCCAGGACTTCCGCCAACGGCTACCGGGAAGCCGGCGCATATCTGAACGGAGAAACGGTAATGGCTATTGGAGGCGGCATCTGCCAGGTATCCTCCACCGTTTACAATGCAGTTAAGAATGCAGGCCTTGTCGTGCTGGAACGCCATCCTCACAGCATGCCTGTGCACTATCTTCCTCTCGGGCTGGATGCGGCGATTTCTTCCGGTTCCAAGGATCTTCGTTTCCGCAATAACTACTCCGCTCCCGTTATCCTCCAGGCATATACGGAAGGGAAGAAGCTGACGATCAATGTGCTGGTATGGAACCATGATTTGAACGGCCGCACCTTCAAGCTCTGGGCGAAAAACACAGGAAGCCTTTCTGCAAAAACCTATTTTACCACGTATCAGGACGGCCAGGAGGTCAGCACGGAATATGTGGGCAATTCCTCTTATATGGCTCCCAAGCCGAAGAAAACCGAAGCCGAGGACGAATAGCGGCACACAGGAAAGGTTTTTTAAGATTTAATAAACAGCTGATAAGTAATAAAAGGCAGGCCGGAAATCCCAGCAATGAATTTCCGGCCTGCCTTTTTCTTCATCCGTCTTCCACGAAAGATAACTAATTCTCCAAAGCTCTCTTCTTCCAGGCGCCCTTTTTATAGAAGATTAAAGTGATGAGCGCACCCAGAACCCAGGAACACAGCAGGGAAATGAATACACATTCATTCCGCCCGTTGGGAAGCTCAGGTGTTCTTGTCATCCAGGCAATGCCATAAGCAAGAGGCACACGGATAGCAACGGTTGTAATCAGGGAAATCCACATGGGCGTCATGGTATCTCCCGCTCCTCTCATGACGCCGGACAGACACTGCGTCACAGCCATGGCGATATAGCCTACTGCAAGGATACGCATCAAATGCATGCTCAGCTTCACCAGCTCGCCTGTTTCCGTAAAGATTCCCATCAGGTATTTTCCGAAGATAAGTATGAGACCCGTAATGACGGCGGAAACTGCGGCTGCAATAACAGTTCCTTCCTTCGCCCCTTTTTCCACCCTGTCATATTTTCTCGCGCCTACATTCTGGCCGGCATAGGTGGTCATGGCTGTGCCGAAGGAGAAGTTCGGCATCATGGCAAAGCCGTCCACACGCATAATAATTACGTTGGCTGCGATAAACATTTCACCGAAGCTGTTCGTCAGCGACTGAACGACGATCATGGCCATGGAAAAAATCGCCTGCGTAAAACCGGAGGGCAGGCCCAGCCGGATCATATCCGTTGTATGCTTTTTCCCGGGCTTCAGATAATGAAGCTTCAGATCAAAAATTTCCTTCATGTTGGCCAGTTTGAACATACACATAATTGCCGAAACCGCCTGAGCGATTGCAGTTGCAAGGGCCACGCCGGCAACACCCATGCGGAAGCTTGCAACGAAAAGGATGTCAAGCACGATATTCAGTACCGTGGCCACCAGCAGATACACCAGCGCGGAAACGGAATCCCCAAGCCCGCGCAGGATACCGCTTAAAATATTGTAATAAGCCATGCCGGCAATGCCTACGAACAGAATAATCAGGTAAGAAGCGCACCAGTCCATAATGCTGTCCGGCGTATTCAGCAGCCGCAGCAGAGGCCTCACCACAAAGGGCGCCACCACCATAATAATGACCGAGGATATGGCTGTCAGCGTGATACTGCAGCCGATGGAGCCGGACAGCTCCTCTCTCTGTTTCGCCCCGAAATACTGGGAAACCATAATGCTTGCACCCACGGAAATTCCTACGAACAGGACCAGCAGAAGGTTCAGGATAGGGCTGGCGCTGCCTACGGCCGCCAGCGCATTGTCGCCCACATACCGGCCAACGACAATGCTGTCCACCGTATTATAAAGCTGCTGTGCAATATTTCCAATCAGCATAGGTATGGCAAAGGCTACGATTCTTTTCCCCGGTGATCCCTCTGTCATATCAGTCGGCGCAAACAGCGCCGCCAGATTAAATTTCTTTTTTGTCTTTGTTTCACTCTTTTGTTGTTCCATCAGTTCCCCCTGTATATTATGTATAAATTATCTGCGCGCCAAAGGGCATCAAAGCCAGTTTGGCCATTTTGAAATGCTGCAGGCCGAAAGGTATCCCGATAATGGTAATACAAAGCAGCGCGCCCAGTATTACCGACTCAAGAGCCATGGGAATGCCTGTAATAATCATCCAGATGATATTCAGAATCAGCGAGCCTGCGCCGCCTCCGTAAACTATCTCCTTGCCGAAGGGCCATGCCGCCAGGGCCGCAAATTTGAAGCACTGCTTTCCGACCGGAAGCCCGATGATGGTAATACTCCAGAGAATTCCGGCCAGAAACCAGCCCAGTGCACTGAAAAAACCACCGCAGAAAAACCATAAAAGATTTCCTAATACACTCATTTCCGTCCTCCTTTCTTAGTGCGCTAATTTCTATTATATGATGGATATTCATTTGATGCAATTCTTTCTTGCCCCTAATTTTTAAATCCTTTATTAAATTTTCATAAAATCTCTGAAAGAATTTAATTCTTTTAAACAAAAAAAGAACAGAGGCTCTGCTTTTTGGCAAAACACTCTGCTCTCCTTTTCGGATAAGCTGCTGTCCGAAGCTTCAGGCGATGTTTTCCTGGACATCTGTTTTCAGCTGCGCCAGCACTTCATCAACGGAAACACCAGCTTCTTCCAGGGCATCCGATAGTTTTTCAAGCTCTTCATTCTTTTTCTGTCGCAGAAGCTCTTCCAGTTCTTCGTAAAGCTCCTGGGTCCTTACTTCCAGATTGTAAATACTCTGCTGCGTGTCCTGGATTCTTTCATCCAGAGATTTGTTTTTTCTTCCTCTCGGCATGGTTGTCCTCCTGTTATGTTTTGTTCTTACTAAGAAGTATATGAAGGAGGAATGGAAAATATTCACAGAGCTGTATATTTTTTCTGAAAAATATTAACGGTAAATATCGTAGTTTACAGTTTTGTAGAAAAGCTCCCTGACAGCTTCAAAGCTGCCGGGTCTCTGCCCCAGTATCCACATGAGCTTTGTGAGGACCGCTTCCAGGTTCATATCGTAGGCTTCCAGCAGCGGAAACTGCTCCTGTACCCTTTTGCCCACCTCATAAACGCCAATATTGCTTCCCTCATAGGTGACCTGCGTGGTCATGACCACAGCCTTGCTGGAGCCGTACTCTTCCATCAGCCTGACAAATTCATGAAGCAGGCTGTCCGGGATACCTCCCACACCAAAGCTTTCCACAATGATTCCGTCATACTGGCTGAAAATATCTTTCAGGATGACCGGGGACATGCCCGGCGTCAGCTTCAGCAGAAATACCCGGGGATTAAGCTCATGGCAGAAGGAAACCGGTTCTGTAAACGGCTTCGGTTCAATGTAGCGGACCAGATGTTCATCCCGCATCACGGCAAGCTCCGGATAATTGATGCTGGCAAATGCGTTATAGCTCATGGTTTTCACTTTTTTTGCACGGGTGCCGGCAATGATTTTCCCGCCGAACACAAGGCTCACCCCGCTGGACGCATCATCAAGAGCATAAGCGATACTGTCCCGCAGGTTCATTCTAGCATCGGAAATCTCCATTTCCAGAGGCCTTTGGGAACCCGTGAGCACAATGGGCTTCGCGGAGTTCTGTATCATATAGGAAAGCGCCGCCGCCGTATAGGCCATGGTATCTGTGCCGTGGCAGACTACGAAGCCGTCAAAGGCTTCATAATTTTCCTCTATGGCATGTGCGATCTGCATCCAGTGCCCACAGGTCATATTGGTGCTGTCTATGCCAAACAGGTTCTGCGCCTCCAGGCTGCACACATTATCCATAAAAGGCAGAAATTCCAGAATTTCCTCCGCGGTCAGCGCCGGCGCCAGCCCATGCTCTGTTTTGTGGGAGGCAATGGTGCCTCCGGTGGTAAGCAGCAATATTTTTTTCTTTGTCATTTGCATTCTCCTCCGCCCGGCGGGGCGGATACTGCCCTGCAGAACGTTTTGTCTTATCTTTGCCAGGGCCTGTTTTCTTCCAGTCCCATCGAAAACAGTTCCTTTACCTGGTCGTCCATGTTATCATCTGGTTTATAATACTTCAGCATCCGGATGACGTTCTTTTCCCGCTCATCCGCGGCGTTGTAGCCTTCCAGGGCCGCCATCATCTTCTCCTGCAGCTTAAGCGGCGTTTCCAGGGGAGGCGGCGTAATGCCCGCCAGCCGGCACAACAGGCCGCAGACGTAACCCATTTCATAGTTCCCCGTCATCACGGAGGTTTCATGCTGTGCTTTAATGACCACTGACATTCTGGCCAGAACCGGTACCATAAATATCCCTCTTTTCCGTCTGTATAAAAGCGTGCGCTCCCATTTTCGTCCATGGGTGATTATAACATGCCGGAATCCGCGTTACAAGTCACAGGACTTTATCTTGGCACAGTCTTTTATCCTGGCATGTTCCTTCATCCTGGCATGTTCCTTTATCCTGGCATGTTCCTTTATCCTGGCACGTTCTTTCATCCTGGCACGTTCCTTTCAGCCGGGCCGCTGCGCTTTTCCTCTGCCGCAGCAGCCCCGGAAACCCCGGACAGCGCCCCTACCATCCTCTTTTTCTGCTCACCTTCGATGCCCTGTTTTTCCTTTCAGCCGGCTTCATCCTTTTTATCAGAACAAATGACGCCAGGAACACCGCAGCAATGACCGCAGCCGCAATTGGCCTGGAATAATGCAGCCAGTCATATTTATCCCCATATTCCGGCCTTAGCAGAATCATAACCGCCTTAACAGGATAATAATTCATCGGCTTCCAATCAATGGAGGCCAGGAACCCGTAAACGAAGGCAGCCGCGGTCCCGGCCAGCATAGCGCCCTCCTTGCAGGCAGCCAAAACCGTTATGGGAAGGACTGCCGCAAAAATCAGAATATTTGCGCATATAATCCGTACAGACCACATCAGGACACTCCCGGCGCCAATTCCAGGTAATTTCAGCGCCGCTCCCAAAAGACTCCCCAAAAAGCTGCTGCCCACTCCAAAAAAGCTGACCACAACCAATAATACCATCAGCTTCCCCAGTAAAATCCTTTGAAAGGAGACGGGGATCGTGAGCATGTTTTTCAACGTATCATCCGTGGTTTCCCTCTCCATCATGTAGCTGCCCAATAAAACAGTCAGCACCGGGGAAAAATAGATACAATTGTTTTCAAGTATATTTCCCATCAGCAATGCAAAATTTTTAACCGTACTGTCTCTGGCAAAAACCGGTATGACGGAAAGCACGCAGGATAACGCCACAATAATTGCACCCGCCTTCAGCATCGACGCACGTTTGATTTTTAATAATTCCGTATATATAATTACCCCCATATTGTCACCTCGACCATTTTTTATAAAAACGCAGAATCAATGTAACCGATAAAGTAAAAATAATCACCAGGCTGACAAACACCCGCAGATGATCACTCATATGCACAGGACTTACATAGTCTCCGAAAAGGGCCTTCTTTCTATAGTCTAAAATAAAGGATACCCAGAATAATCCTGTGATAAGGGGCAGAAACTTTACTATCATTTCATGGCCTGCAAATAAAATAAGGAAAAACCAGTTCAAAATGGAATAGGAAAAAGCTAGCAGAATGGACAGCACATAGTTCTGGTTAAAATAAATAACCACAACCACCGCAGGAAGCGAAAAGCTCACAATCATGATGCCCGCCAGTATACTGACCATCAGCTTAAAAGGAAAATCATATACCGCCCTGTAATTTACCGTCGCGCAGAAAACAGTGACGGAAACTGTGGTTAACATCGCATAAAATACAGCCCACAAATACAGCACGGCCAGCTTTACAAGAACTAATTGTCCGCAGGTAATGGGTATCGAACGGATATTTTTAAAGGTGTCATTGTCACGCTCCGCAAAAAACAATACGGCGCCCACGCTCCCAATCAGGCAGGGCAGAAACAGCATAAAGCTATATACAATATTACTGCCGAAAACATAATCATAATAATTGTAAAGAGCGCGGCAGTCCTGCGCTCCATCAATCCTTGAGCGTGTCATAATTACCAGGGCCAGAGGAAACAGTACGGCCAGCATTGTCAGCAGGGGGATCACCTTGTTTCTTTTATATTTCCATAATTCGCACCGGACAAGCTTAAGCAATTCCTTCACCCCCTGTCACCCGCGTAAAATATGCTTCCAGAGTATCTTCATGTAAATATAACTCGCACACATCAATTCCATTTTCAATCAGGGAACGGTTAAGCCTCTCTAACGGGACGGAAATATCAAATATCCAGATATTTTTCTCATCCAGGATTTCAAAATCAGTGAGGTGAAACTGCGTCTCCAAAAGCCTGGCCGCAGCAGCCGTATCCGTCACCGATAATTGAATATGGCGGTTATTTTTTCTTTCCAGTTCTTCCATCGATTCTTCTTCCAGAAGGACTCCATGATCAATAATCCCAATATCATCGGCTAACAGGGCTATCTCCGACAGGATATGGCTTGAAATCAGTATTGTTTTGCCGCCGGAATGACATAAATCGTGTAAAAAGTCGCGTATCTCCACAATCCCGATAGGATCCAGCCCATTGATTGGCTCATCCAGGATTAAAAGCTCCGGTTCATGCATAACGGCCAGCGAAATTGCAAGACGCTGTTTCATGCCCACAGAATATTGTGAAAAAAGCTTTTTATCATTATAGGGCAGTCCAACCAAATCCAGCGCTTCCCGAACCGCATTATATTTGGTAACTCCCCGGAGCTTTGCAAAAATACGTAAATTTTCGCTTCCAGTCAGATTGGGATAAAACCCGGGTGCTTCAATAAGGCTTCCGATGCGCGGCAGCAGGCTTTTTTCTTCCTCCCTCATCTTTTTCCCAAACACATAAACATCCCCTGACGTGGGACTTGTAAGATTAAGCAGCATCTTCATGGTCGTCGTTTTCCCCGCTCCATTGCGACCCAGCAAACCGTAGATACTCTTATATCTGACATGCATATTGAGATCCGAAACAATTTTCTGCTCACCATAAATCTTTGTTAAATGCTTCGTTTCGATAATATAATCCTTCAAATTACTCATCTCCTCGTCTTTTTTTATTCCCTGCTCAGCTTCTCATCCGATCTGCTGCTTATAATTTACCATATATCAACCGCAGGTATCTTACAGCATCCTTAAATTTCACCCATTTCATCAGCAGCTTAACTTAACCAGTCTTGAAATTGTAATCCCGAAAAATTTATGTTATAATTTTCCCATCAGCACGTGAAAATTTTCACTGTTTTTTATCAACGGCTATCCGCTAAACACTATTTAATCTAATTTAACTGAATTCACAATTATACAGGAGCAATATGCAAAAATACATTTTAATCACCATCACAACAGCGCTTATCCTCTCTCTTATCCTATGCCTTGTACTGTTTGTGTATATCAGGCGGCAGAACAGGGAGCTGCGTTATATCAATGGAATTCTAAAAGAAATTAACGCAGGCAACAGGAACCGGAAGATACTCCTGGATACTGATTCCATCCTTGCCGACATCGGCTTTGGAATCAATCTTCTGCTGCAGGATTCGCAGGATACAATAATAGCGCTGCAGAAAGCTGAAGAGGCGGAGAAGGCTCTGATGACCAGCCTTTCCCATGACATCCGGACCCCTCTCACAACACTGATCGGATACCTGGATGCGGTTCATACAGGGATAACAGATGCAGAAACCCGGGAAAGCTATGTGGAGACAGCCCGTCAGAAGGCGTATGCCCTGAAAAATTATGTGGATACGCTGTTTGACTGGTTCAAATTAAGCTCAGGCGAAGAGATTTTAGAGCCGCTTCCCTGCGATATGGCAGAGCTGACCCGTAATATTCTGGAGGATTGGATTGTTATTTTTGAGGAAAAGCATATTTCCTATGAAATTGATATTCCGGAAAGCTTAATAGAATTAACGATTGACAGAAAAGCATATGCACGGATTCTAAACAATCTGATTCAAAATTCCCTGACGTACAGTCAGGCATCAAAGATCGGAATTTCATTAAAAAAAGAAAAGGATGTGACGGAGATTTCCGTAAGTGATAATGGCGTCGGCATTTCCCCTTCTGATATAAAACATATCTTTGAACGGCTTTATAAATGTGACAAAAGCCGAACTGACAGAGGCAGCGGGATTGGACTGAATATCGTACAGCAGCTCGTTATAAAATCTGGCGGCAATATCACCGTAAAAAGCGAACCTTTTGTCCGGACCACCTTCCTTATTACGTTCGGTCCTGATCACACTTTAAAGCCCTGACCGCCGCTTTAACCGGAATCAGACGGCGCATTAAAACGGTATCCCATGCCTTTAATCGTCTGAATATATTCGTCAGGGGCAGAAAGACCGTCTATTTTTTTACGCAGCCTGCTCATCGTCGCCATTATGGTATTATCATCATACATATACTCCTGCTTCCATACGGCTTCAAAAATCCTTTTTTTAGAGAGAATTTTTTTCGGGTTTTGAGCGCAATATACCAGCAGTTCAAATTCTTTATTCGGCAAAGCCACCTCTGAACCGTTTACGACCACCCGTTTTTCCGAAAGATTAATTAACAGGCCCTTGTATTCAATGACGGTCCTATTTTCCGGATCGTTCAGATAAAGGTATCTTCTGATTAAAGACTGTACTCTGGCATTGAATTCCTCTAAATTAAAGGGCTTTGTCAGATAATCATCCGCTCCCATCTGCAGTCCCTTCACCTTAGAGGCATTGTCGTCCTTCGCCGTCAGCATGAGCACCGGAACATTTCCCAGGAGGCGTATCTTCTCAAGCGTTTCAAAGCCATCCATCCCCGGCATAAAAATATCAAGCACCACAAGATGGTATTCCCTTTTCTGCATGAATGAGATTCCTACATTTCCGCTGTAGCAGACATCGGCCTCAGCATCCATCTGGCGGAGGCTTTCCTGAAGCAGCCTGCACAAATCTTTATCATCATCAATAATAAGAATCCTGTTCGGCATATTCCCTGTTTCCCCTTTTCAGGCAAAAAGGAAAGCATCCTTCCCGGGAATTCTGCTTTCCTCCTGTTAATCTTTCATTAATTATAGCTTTTAATCCTGCATACATTAAGCCGGTCTGCCGCTGCATCCCGTCAGGCTTTGGCGCCCGGATTATTCTGATTCTCAAAGTCTTCAATAATCTGGATGATCAGCTTCACAGTCCCCTCCACACCCAGCACTGAGCTGTTCAGGCAGAAATCATAGCTGTCGGCACGGCCCCATTTCTTGGAAGAATAGTAATTATAATAGCTCTGACGTTGTTTATCCTTCTTAACTATCATGTCTTTTGCTTTGTCTTCGGTCAGGCTGTACTTGCTCATAATACGCTTAACCTTGGTCTCCTCATCGCCATAGATGAAAAGATTGATGCAGTTCTTGAAGTCATGCAGCGCATAATCGGCACAGCGTCCTACAATAACGCAGGGTCCCTCTTCCGCCGCTTTCTTAATGGTATCAAACTGGGCAAGAAATACCTTATGGCTGATGGGCATATCCATAAAGGATGACGCATTATAACCGAAGGAATAAGTATCCATTACCAGGTTATAGAGGAAGGAGTTGGTAGGTCTCTCATCGTGGCTCTTAATCATCTCCTCACAAAAGCCGCTTTCCTTGGCTGCCCTTGTCAGAAGCTCCTTATCTAAGCATTTGATGCCAAAATATTCTGCTACCTTCTCGCCGATTTCACGTCCGCCTGAGCCAAACTGACGGCCTATTGTTATGATTGTATTCATACAACTACCTCCTTGTTCAAGGTAAGCAAGCTACCTTTTATAAATACTATTATAAAGAAAAACTGATAAAAATTCAATGATAAAAAGCAAAAACTCCCCGGTCTGTCACAACCGCGGAGTTTCCGCCATTTCAACACATATTATTCTGCTGTTTTTCCTGATTCCAATCGTGCCGTTTCTTTAATGTTTTTTCTTTTTTTCATAATCGATAAGCACCTTGCCGCCTTCTACAACAAGAATAACAGCAAGAATAACGATAGGTATGATAACTACGCACTGAAGGCCTTCCTTGATAACAGTGCCTGTGCCGCCCATCAGCTTCACAACATTGTTCTTAAAGGAAAGGATCAGGGAAGAAATACACGCAACGAGCATGAATACCATAGGGAAATACAGCATCCGGTTAGGCTTGTTGGTCTTAGCCAGATATACCGCAATGGCAAGGAATGCAGGTACGGCAACCAGCTGGTTGCAGGCGCCGAACAGCGGCCATACATTCTGATAGCCTGCCAGGCACAGTACGAAGCCGAAGAAAGCGGTAATAATGGTAGCCACATACATATTGCTGAGCACGTTCTTCTTTTCCCCGTTTCCGGCGAACAGCTCCTGGAACATGAAACGTCCCAGTCTCGTACCGGTATCCAGTGAAGTCAGGGCAAATGCGGACACCGCCAGGGCGATGATGGTATAAGTTGCCTGAGCCGCAGTGGCATTGAAGCCCATTTTTACGAAAAAGCCCTTGATGGCGGATGCAAATACTACAGTAGGTGATGCCATATCCGCAGGGATGGAACCGTCTGCAGAAAGCGTACCGATAGCGATCAGGGAAATAACTGCCAGGACGCATTCGATTAACATGGAACCATATCCGATTGCCAGCGCGTCCTGTTCATGATCCAGCTGCTTTGAGGTCGTACCGGAACCAATCAGGGAATGGAAGCCGGATACGGCGCCGCAGGCCACGGTGATGAACAGTACGGGGAACAGATAGCTGCTTCCTACCTTGAAGCCCACATAAGCGGGAGTTACAATTGTAGGATGCGCTCCGATAATTCCCACAATTGCCGCGACCATCATGAAATACAGCAGGAAGCTGTTCAGATAATCTCTCGGCTGGAGCAGAATCCATACAGGCGTAACGGACGCAATACAGATGTAAATAAATACAAAACCAATCCAGAAGCTCTTGGGAAGGTTAATCGGGCATACAAGGCCGATTCCGATGCAGATAGCAAGCAGAACCACGCCTACAATGGTGGAAACAATCAGCGGCGCATTCTTTCTGTAAACCAGGACGCCGAAAATAATTGCCAGCGGAATGAAAAGGATGGATGCCATGGCTACGGAACCATTGGCAGTACCCTCAACCGCACCGGGGAATATCCCGGTTACACCTTCGCCGCAGGTAAAACTGGCGGCTACGATATCCGCAAATGCAGCGATAACCAGCAGCAGTACGAGCCATGCAAAAACGGTGAAAAGCACCTTGCAGCGATGGCCGATGTTCTCCTCAATAACCTCTCCCAGGGATTTTCCCTGATGACGGATGGATACGAAGATGGAGCCGAAGTCCTGAACAGCCCCGAAGAAAATACCGCCGATAACAATCCATAAAAATACCGGAACCCAGCCGAACAGAGCCGCCTGGATAGGTCCGTTGATAGGACCGGCGCCGGCGATGGATGAAAAATGGTGGCCCAGCAGAATCGGTGTCTTCGCCGGAACATAGTCCACACCGTCTTCCATGGTATGGGCCGGTGTTTCATTCTGGGAGCTTAAGCCCCACGCCTTTGCCAGATATTTGCCGTATGTATTGTATGCTACGACAAAAATGACAATAGCAAGTAAAATAAGAACAATTGCACTCACACTAAATCCCTCCTGTTTGTTAAAAAATTTTGGCTTGTGTGACGTTATAAAAAACAGAACCGTGGCCCGGAAAACTCCGGAACCTGCCGGCGTCTGTCCTATAACCCTTGTTTTTCCCCGTCCTCCGGCTCCCGTTCTCCGTCGCCGGTACGGCCTTTCTGTGAAAAGGGCTTCACATCCTTCTTTTCACAAAGCTCGTCAAAGCCGGGCTTTCCTGCGTCAACCTCCTCAAATATCTCCTTCAGCAGCTTTACCTTCTTCGCTGCTGCACGGTTGCATGTGATCTTGCGATCCTCCATGCTGACCAATGCCATATGCCCCGTACTGAAGCCTCTGAGGTTGAACCTGTATCCCTTATCAAAGGAATATCTCTTTACGCTTTTCAGCGTATTCCTGTCGGGCGGGTACTGGCTGAGCAGAATCACCGTCAGGAAGCTGTACATATGATCCTTCTCCGGCACCCTGGCGCCCTTTCTCACCAGCTTCGGCTCCATATAGTTCTGAATCACATCCTGTGCTTCCTTCACATGCTCTTCCGTAATTTTATCCGCTGTGATGAACAGAATGTGCTCATAACTGTCCGAAGCCCATAAATTGGCTTCCCGTACCAGTACATACTTCTCCAGATGTGAAAAAAAGTACCCGTAAGCCGGGTACTCCTTGCCATCTATGAAGTATGGTTTATATATATCAAACGTGCCCGAATACCTGAGCAGTAAACGGTCAAGATATTGTGCCATCTCCATGTTGATACCCCTTATATCGTGGTTATATGATTGTGCCTTCTTCCGCTGTACCGCTATGATGCGGTAAAGGGCTGACGGACTATTTATAATTTAGCACAATTTATTCCATAATTCAACACTTTGAAGCACAAAATTTTAACAAAGTCTTTACTTATTTTATAAAAAATTTAGTTTTCAGCACGATGCACGCTAAAAAAGAGGCTTATTTCCCGCTTCTCCCAAAAAATTTATTTTGGGAGAGTGTCAAGCAGATGCTGAAAATATCCGGGCAAGGGCGCTGTGGTTTCCACATATTCTCCGGTCACCGGATGGATAAAGCCCAGGGTCATGGCATGCAGGGTCTGCCCCTGAAGCTGAAAAGGGCACTTCCTGTTCCCATAAACCGGATCTCCCAGAATAGGGTGCCCGATGGAATCCATATGCACTCTGATTTGGTGCGTCCGTCCGGTTTCCAGCCTGCATTCGATATAGGTATAGCTGCGGAAACGCTCCAGAACCCGATAATGCGTGACAGCCTCTTTCCCATTCCGGACTCCTGCCGCCATTTTTTTCCTATCAGAAGGATGCCTTCCTATCGGCACATCCACGCAGCCTTCCTCTTCCTTTATTACGCCCCACACAATTGCCCTGTAGCGCCGTACAATGGAATGCTCCTTCAGCTGCTCGGCTATGGAGGCATGGGCAATGTCATTTTTGCAGACAATCAGGCTGCCTGTGGTATCCATATCAATCCGGTGCACAATTCCCGGGCGCAGACAGCCGTTAATTCCCGAAAGGCTGCCCTTACAATGATACATCAGCGCATTAACCAGCGTACCGCTGTAATGGCCTGCCGCCGGATGGACGACCATTCCCTTCGGCTTGTTCACCACCAGCACGTCAGCATCCTCATAAAGAATGTCCAGCGGTATATTTTCCGGCTCAATATCCGGTTCTACCGCTTCCGGAAGCTCAAAGCAGATTTCATCCTCCGTTTTCAGCCGGTAATTGGCCTTCACCGGCTTTCCATTCACCAGCACCTTCTCTTCCTTCATCATTTTCTGAATAAAGGAACGCGACAAAGAATCGATAAGTATGGACATATACTTATCGATTCTTTCCTCTTCATACTCTTCTGTTACCTGAAACCGAAACAGATCCGGCATTCCACTTCCCCCGTCTATTCTTTATCCTTCTTCTTCCATGACAGGAAGCTGAAATCATCGTCCTTATATTTATTGCTGAACAAAATCAGGACTGCGCCCACCACACAGGCAATGGATACAAACATATCAGCCACATTAAAGATCGGGAAATCTATCAGGCTGATATAGATGAAATCCACCACGTAGTCCAGCCTGATACGGTCTATCATGTTGCCCACGGCGCCAACAGCCACACAGGCAAGCAGGATATGCAGTATCCGGTATTTGCCGACAGACGGCATTTTATACATCGCATAAACCACCAGCGCCAGAATAATCGGCGTGATGATCAGGAAAAATATTTTTCCTCCCTGCATCATGCCAAAGGCTGCGCCGCGGTTTTCCAGATATCTCAGTTCCAATACGCCGGGAATCAGGGAAACAGCTTCCTGCCCCTTCAAATATATGACCGCCAGATACTTGGTAAACTGATCCAGCAGAATGCCCGCCAGGACAATCAGGAGATCCGGCAGCCAGAATTTTTTCATCTTATTCATTTGCATCCTCTTCCGTAAAATTAATTTCGTCTATCGCCGCCAGGATTTCCTCCTCGGTTACAGTGGTATCCAGCACGGCTTTTCCGATTTTCTGAAGGAGGACAAATTTAATGTGTCCCGCTTCCATTTTCTTATCCGACTTCGTAAGCTCCAAAATCTCCTCACGGTCCAAATCATCAGCAGAAATGGGCAGGTTAAAGGGCACGAACATATCCCTGATTTCATAATATTCCTCCATGGGAAGCATCTCCTTCTTCCAGGAAATGAACGCGGCGGCCACACAGCCCAGCGCTACGCATTCCCCATGGGTCAATGTAAAGTTTTTGGCCTTTTCCACCGCATGGCCGATAGTATGTCCCAGATTCAGGAGCGCACGCTCTCCCTTTTCCGTGGGATCATTCTCTACAATTTTACGCTTGATGTCGCAGCTGCGGCGAACCATCTCCTCCACCGTATCAGGATCTCTGTCACAGATTTCATACATGTTGGAAACCAGCCATTCATAATATCTGGCATCCCTGATGAGGCCGGACTTCATGGCCTCTGCAAAACCGCTGTAATACTGACGCGGCTCCAGCGTCGCCAATGTTGCAAGATTCATATATACCAGCCTGGGCATATGGAACGCGCCCACCATATTCTTATACTGTTCAAAATCAACGCCTGTTTTTCCGCCGATGCTGCTGTCCACCTGGGAAAGCAGTGTGGTCGGGATCTGGATAAAATCAATGCCGCGCAGATAGGTAGCTGCCGCAAAGCCCGTTAAGTCCCCGGTCACCCCTCCTCCCAGCGCAACAAGCCAGTCCTTTCTTGAATAATGCCTCTCTATCAGGAAGGAATACAGAAGCTTTACCGTATCCAGGTTCTTATTTTCCTCCCCTGCTGGAAATGTAAAAATATCAACTCCGGCACATACAGGGGCAACTGCCTCACGCACCGCATCCGCATACAGCGGCCCTACATTGGAGTCCGTTACAATGCAAAGCTTTCTGTCTTCGCACTGCAGCTCCTGCAGCTGCGCTGCAAGCCCTTCAAAGCTCCTCTCAAACACAATATCGTAGCAGGGCTTCTTCTGATAAGAAACCGTCATTTTTTCTGCCATCATGCCACCTCGCCTTTATCTTTATTATCTCTGAAAATACGTCTCTATGCCCTCAAAAAAGCGCCGCCTCGCGACGACGCTGACAAACTGAACTTACGCTGGCTTAACTGGAAAATCCGGGTACATCCACCGAACCGCTGAAAATCTCCTGGAAGTCCCCGGAAATGTCCACGCTGGCCGGCGTGATTATAAATATGTAATGTGAAATCTTCTGAAGATTGCCGCTGATTGCAAAGCAGGAACCCGATGTAAAATCAATGATCCGCTGGGCAATGTCCACATCCAGCCCTTCCAGATTCAATACTACGGTACGGTTTGCAAGGAGTGTTTCTGTAATTTCTCTGGCGTCTTCTATGGTTGTGGGCTTAATCACACAT
Organism: Clostridium sp. KLE 1755; assembly: GCF_000466465.2. NCBI lineage: Bacteria > Bacillati > Bacillota > Clostridia > Eubacteriales > Clostridiaceae > Clostridium > Clostridium sp. KLE 1755. The sequence goes on along the minus strand of NZ_KE992650.1, from coordinate 35,694 downwards.
ACTTCCATCCCGTTGCCTGCGGTTTTGTGGGGCTGCCGCATGGGTGTTACCTTGGGTGATACCTTCCGGATCTTCTCCTCATCCTGAACAGGCTCCGATTTCGTCTTAGGTGTCAGTTTCGAGATTTTCTCTACAGGTTCGTCGTAATCATCATAATCATCTTCGTCGTAATCATCATAATCATCTTCACCATTCAGTCTCATATAGCTCAAGAACTTGTCCATTACACCCATCGTGCTCAATCTCCTTTATGATTACTGCCGGACAGCTATTCCGTTATCCGGTAGGATCTTTCACCAAATATTCCCGTACCCACGCGTACAAAGGTGGCACCCTCTTCTACTGCCACCTCATAATCCCCAGTCATCCCCATTGAAAGAAAATCCATATGTACATTATCAATGTTTTTTCTACTTATGTCAACATATAACTTTAGTAATGCATTGAAAATTATCCTGTTATCTTCAGCTTTTTCGACAAAAGGCGCTATCGTCATAAGCCCGCGCACCTGTATTGCAGGCAACCTGGAAATCTCCTCAATAAGTCCGGGCGTATCCTCCGGCGAAACGCCAAACTTGCTTTCCTCGCCTGCCACATTCACCTCGATCAATATGTTCGCCGTAACGCCGTGCTTTACCGCTTCCTTGCTGATTTCCTCCGCCAGACGCAGAGAATCAACACTGTGAATCAGGTATACCTTGTCAATTATATACTTTACCTTATTCCTTTGCAGATGGCCAATCATATGCCAGCGGATATCCTCCGGCAGCTGCCCTGCCTTGTCTACCAGCTCCTGTACCTTGTTTTCCCCGAAATCCCGGACACCCAGCGCATAGGCCTCCTCCAGCATGGAAACCGGCTTGGTTTTGCTGACCGCAATCAGGGTGACCTCATCTTCCTTCCGTCCCGCCCTGGCACAGGCATTCCTGATGTTCTCCTGTACTCTGTTCAGATTCTCCTTAATCATATGCCTCTCCTTTCAGCTAACGTCAGTCATTGATAAATTCGTCCCCGTTCACCGTCTCCGCATCCAGCACAATCCGATCATAAGCGCTCAGTCCATAGGTCGTATTGGATTTGATTATCGCGTATTCATCATTCTGGGACAGGATCTGTATTTCCTTGAAATCGGCATAGCCCTTGTTAATATTATAAACCCCGATCAGCGTAGCGCTGCGGGATATGGTATACTTGTCCGTGGAATCGGGCTTCACCAGATTGTTGCCCAGCTCCAGGATGGAATTGTCGATGTAGTAATCATCATCCGTTTCATAATAAATGGAGGTGGCAATAAACTCTGTCGTAACTTCCCCGTTTTCCGTATAGGTTTCCTTCAAAACCCCGTTTTCACTGTTATTTCCTTTGGTTACATAATCCTTGGGGATGAGGAAAAATTCCTTTTCCGCTATGGCGGAATTGGGCACCTTCAGCCCCTGTTCCTCTTTGGTAACCAGTTCAATATCAATAAAGCGGTCCGCACAGAAGGTTATCATGGAATTATTGAAGTCAAGCTTTACGTAAGTATTCCCGTCCGCATTATTGAGCACATTCACTTTGGCCCAGGAACTGAACTGGTTTTTCAGGAAACGTACCTGTACATAGTCTTCCTCCAGAAGCTCCTGCGCACGCTCCGCATCCATCTGGATGACAATAGACCAGTTTTCATCCGTGGAGAGCTTGTACAGCGTATCTCCCGCCGCCACAAGGTCATTGTTTATCAGCTGCTTCTTCTCATACTTCTCCCTGTCAAACATATCAGCGGTAATCTGATCCGCCGAAACCGCCTCGAAGCCATCAGTGGAATAAACCACAATGCCGGAAACCGGCGCGCTGCAGAGCGTTATCAGGGAAGAGGCGGAAGAATTCAGTGACTGCAGATCCTGCAGCACATTGATGTTGGCAAGCTTCAGCGCCGTACCCTCCAGAGAGTATTTGAAATCATATACCCCGGAGAACTGTTTCCTGTCAAAGCCGTTCATATAGCCTGTAATTTCACTCCGGATATCGGAAAGATCGCTGTCAGACAGCTGCGTATCCTCCGCCTTATTGGCATCGAACAGCTCCTTGAGCTGGCCGCTTTCATCAATGCTGCACACCAGCTTGCCGGAACCGACTCTTTCCCCTTCCCTCGCATAGTAATTTATGTATCCGGAATCCGTGCTCATGACAATGGTTTCCTGTCTGAGCGCGATCCCCTGATATACATTGCCGACGGAAAGAGAACCCGTCTTTACCTCGTACCCCATAATATGTTTATCCGTAAAGTAAAGGAAAACGCAGATAACAATATAGATGAAAATAACACTAAAGATAATTATCCCCAGATTAATATTCAGCGGTTTCCTGTATTGTCTGATTTTACCGTTATTCCTGCCAGCCAATCCACATTCCTCCGGGTCACTTTTTTCATTTCCTCCGCCGGTGCCTCCAGCTGCTTCCGCTGGTGCCTCCCTGCGGCAACAATCCGTTTAAAAAAGCCCCGGAAAGCATCCGAGGCTTTTATCCTTTATTTTAAAGAGATACAATAATCTTCGATTTCAGGCTTTCGGGCAATTCCTGCTCGTCCTTAGAAACACTGAGAACGAAATCAACGCCAAAACTTTCACTGACTTTTTCCAACTTTTCAACTACCGGAAGGATATCACCATCATCACCCAGACAGGCGATCTTCAGGAAGCTGTCTAAAAACATCTTTTCAAGGTCACGGTCCTGGGAAACGATACCGCAGATAAAACCGATAAATTCGGAGCTGTTCTCCACCATGAATTCACAAACATCAATCAGCCTTACCTTGTTATTCAGTTCAAACATATGCTTCGTACTTTTGTCCAGATAGACAATATTTCCGGAGACTTCTTTTACTTCGGTGTTTACTTTATCCAATAATTGTTTTGTCTTGCCTTTCCCCTTCTTGCCTACGATTAACTGAACCATTGTAATCCCTCCTAAAGTAAATTGGCGATTCTTACACGCCTTTTAAATATGATATTATTATAGTTGATATCTGATTAAAAAACAACCTTTTTAATTAATTACATTTAAAAGCTCTGTCATCTCCGTATAGAGGACTGCCCTGTCCGAAGAATGGAGAATTACGGAAATATAAGGATTCCCTGAGGTGTCCTTGGAGAGAAGGATCAGGCAGTTTCCGGCCGCGCTGGTCGTTCCCGTCTTTCCTCCGATAACAGTAACCTGCTCCGGCGCTTTGTAAGTCCCTTTCAGGTACTGATTGGTTGTCGTAAAGGAAAAAGTTTTGGACTTGCCGTCCTTGTCCATAAACACCGTTTCATAACTGGTCATATGAATGATTTCGTTAATCAGGTCATTCTTTAATGCTTCATTAAATATCAGATACAAATCATATGCCGTAACATAATGATTGTCCTCAGTCAGTCCGTGAGGATTCACAAAATGGCTGTTTGTCGCTCCGATTGCCAGTGCTTCCTGGTTCATCAGCTCCGCAAAGCCGTCCAGGCTCCCTCCGATATGAACAGCAATGGCTGCTGCGGCATCGTTGGCGGAATGGATGAGCAGGGCATGCAGCGCCTGGTTCAGGGTCAGCTGATCTCCCGTCTTCAAGCCGCAGAGGACAGCGCCGGATTCCGTAATGGCCGCTTCATCGGTTACCGTGATTAAATCGTCCGGATTGCCGTACTTAAGCGCAACCAGCGCAGTCATAATCTTGGTCAGGCTGGCCGGCTGGAGCCTTTCGTGAATATTCTTGGCATACATGACTTTATTGCTGTTAAGATCAAAAAGTCCGGCTGACGTGGCTTCCGTCATGTCAACAGCCTGGTTGTCGGTTCCCACATCACTGTTCACCACACAGAGGTTCTCTGCAAAGGAAGAAGCAACAACGCTGGATACTTCATTTACAACCCGATAGCTGGACACCTCATAATTGGGGTTATAGGCAAAGGGTATTTCCTTATTGCCGCAGCCGCCAAGCGTCCCGGCGGACACCGAAAACAGCAAACAGACACAGGCTGCCCTGGCAAGGAATTTCTTCTTCAGATTACTTGTACATTTCACGCCATTCCAAATCCCCTCTGTCAAGTGATTTGATTAACAGTTCTGCAGTTGCAAGATTGGTAGCAAGCGGAATATTATGGATATCGCACAGGCGCACCACATTATTGACATCCGGTTCATGGGACTTGGGTGTCAGCGGATCCCGAAGGAAAATTACAAGATCGATTTCATTGTGTTCAATCTGTGCCCCTATCTGCTGTTCGCCTCCCAAATGCCCGGCAAGAAACTTGTGGACGTTCAGATTGGTCACTTCTTCAATCAGCCTTCCTGTCGTACCCGTAGCAAAAAGCTCGTTTTTAGTCAAAATTCCTCTGTAAGCAATGCAGAAGTTCTGCATAAGCTTTTTCTTTGCGTCATGCGCAATCAATGCAATATTCATAGCAACCTTCTCCTATACTAGTATAAATTTTTTCTCTGTAATCGAACGTTCAGTACGAATCCCATTCCTATAAACAGACTCAGCAGAGACGTCATACCGTTGCTGACAAAGGGAAGCGGAATTCCTGTATTCGGCATAATCATTGTGGTTACCGCGATATTCATAAAGCTCTGGAAGCCTATCACCGCGGCCATACCGGAAGCAATTATCATTCCGGAGGTGTCCTTGGCTGTTCTGGCAATGGAAATGCATTCCAATGCGATAAGCATGAGCAGTACGATCACAATACAGGCGCCCACGAACCCCATCTCTTCCCCGATTACGGCAAAAATAAAGTCTGTCTCAGGTTCTGAAATGAAATTGCCGTTCTTTACTGACGCTATTACATTGTTGTTCAGGCCTTTCCCCCATAATTGGCCCGAACCTATAGCCATCACCGAATTGAGCTGCTGATAGGCCTCGGCATCCGCATATTTCTCCGGATTCAGCCATGCCAGGATACGGGTCAGCTGATAATTCTCAATCAGCTGCTGTCCGGGCTGCATCACCAGATAAAAAGCGATCGCCAGAGACGGCACAACCACAGCTAAAACTCCTCCTATTATTTTGTAGTTAAGGCCGCCCACAAACATCAGTACGCAGAAAATAATGCAGTACAGAATTGTCGTGGACAGGTTAGGCTCTTTGTATACAAGAATAATAGCCGGCAGCATCAACACCACACACAAGAGAAGTATTTTAAATGTATTAAACTTCTCCTTATATTTCATAATAAACTGTGCATAGAATAAAATCAATAAAATTTTTGCAATTTCTGACGGTTGGAACTGAAACAGATGCGGAATATCGATCCACCGCCTGGCGCCGTTCACCTTTTCTCCCCATATCAAAACCGCAACCAGTATACTTATGGAAAAAATATAATAGAACCAGTATAGCCGAAGCAGCTGGGAATAGTCAATCAATGAAATGAATATCATGAGGACAATTCCCATCGCCACACCGGCAATCTGCTTGCTCTGCAGAGATTCCTTAGCGCTTCCCACAGCCATAATACCAATTATGGATATGGCAAGCACCAACAGAATCAGTTTAAAGTCGTAATTTCTTAGTTTGTATCTTTTCAGCATTCTTTCCTCCGGTCCGCCGCACCGGAAATGTACGGCAGACAGTGTATCCGAGCTAGTTATGGAGATCCAGGATTGGAATGTCCGCATACAGGGTCGGGTTTTTGCCTCTGCCCCGGATGGTGGATTTACTGATTTGGATTTCCATATTGTTTGTGTCTATTTTCATGTACTTGGAAATAACCTTGGCGATATCCTGCTTAATCATATCCAGCATTTCAGGCGAACAGCCGGCCCGGTCTGAGATAAGGAGGATTTTAAGCCTGTCCTTTGCAATTTCCCTGGAACTCTTCTTTTTGAATAAATTAGGTAATCTCATGATATCCGCCCCTCCTGACTCTTATGAAATATTCCGGTAAACCTTGCCCACAAGGAGACCGGATGTTCCAGATCCAGGAATGGCACTTCCTTTCCCAGGACTCTGAGGCAGATATTCTGATAGGCTTGTCCTGCCAGCGTGTTGTTCCCTACAAGCGGTTCGCCCTGGTTAGTGGCAATAACCACATTTTCATCGTCCGGCACAATACCAATAAGAGGAATGGAGAGAATGTCAACCACGTCATCAGGCGTCATCATATCTCCTCTTCTCACCATATCAAAGCGCATACGGTTGATGACCAGGTCGATTTTTGAAAATTCATGGGCTTCCAGCAGGCCGACGATGCGATCCGCATCGCGGATGGCGGAAACCTCCGGCGTAGTGACAACAAGCGCATGGTCCGCGCCGGCTATGGCATTCTTAAAGCCCTGTTCAATGCCTGCCGGACAGTCAAGAATGATGTAATCAAACTGGCTTTTCAGATGCTCAATCAGTTTGATCATCTGGCTTTCATTGACGGATGTTTTGTCCCTGGTCTGGGCGGAAGGAAGCAGATACAGGCTGCTGTAGCGCTTGTCCTTGATTAATGCCTGCTTTACACGGCAGTTGCCTTCAACCACATCCACCAGATTGTATACGATCCGGTTTTCCAGCCCCATGACCACATCCAGATTCCGAAGACCTATATCGGTATCTATCAGAACGACTTTTTTGCCCATGGCAGCCAGGCCGGTCCCTACGTTTGCGGACGTGGTCGTTTTGCCCACACCGCCTTTTCCTGACGTAACAACAATTACTTCACTCATGCAAATACCTCCGGTGAGAAATATTTGTCCCCTGAGCGTCCCTTTTTCAGCGGGCGTTCAGTAATTCATTCGTAATTGGTTTCAGGATTATGCTGTTATTTTCCACATAAGCCATCTGCGGCTGTATTCCTCCGGGATTCCCGTCTGTCCGTTCCTCCCTTTTGGACCCGAAGGCCCATTTACTTTTTTCATTGGTAATATATTTGAAATCCCCGATTTTAATTTTTTGCGGGGCCATTTCAAGCGCTGCCACATAATGCTCCGATCGTCCGCTGCCGCCCGCATAGGCATTGCCGCGCAGGCTTCCCAGTACGACGATGTCTCCGGCCGAAATCACGCTGGATCCCGGATTGACATCTCCCAGAACTATTATGCTTGATTCGGTTTCCAGAATCTGTCCCTTCCTCAGGGTTCCCCGGTAGAACTGCCCGGCAGATTCCTCCTGCGCCTTCTTCCTTCCGACGCACTCCAGGGCTCTGGCATAAAACCTCTCGGTTTCTTCATCCCTGCCGACAATGCAGGTGATGTTCAGGCTGGAATTGTCCATAATGGCTTCCACCAGCCTGGTTTCCTCTTCCAGAGTCAGGCTACGTCCCACAAAGGATACCGCCACGGCGGCATCCTTGAAGAAGCGCTCCGATTCCTTAAATTTTGCCGCTGCTTCTTCCAGCAGCTCTTCGAATTCTATTTCTTTGTCCAGATACAGGATAAGCCCGTTCTGAAAGCTTTTAACAATTACGGCATTTTTCATCGCTTACTCCCGTCTGTGTGCCCTTGCACACCTTTGCTTAAGGGGAATTGAAAACTTCAATCCTGCTCCCGTCAGTGTGTTCCGGCACGCATCGGTTATCAGTCTCCTGCAGAGGTAACCGCCTCAAGATGGTTTGCGGTGCCGCTGATAATTTCTTCTTCCTTTTCCGGGTTAAAGTAGTACTGCATTACCTTACAGGAAATCTGCGCCGCATAATCGGAGGAATAACCGTTTCCGATTCTGGTGGCGAGGGCGATTTCCGGTTTGTCAAAGGGCGCATAGCCCACGAATACGGCATGCGGCGGCCGTGTCTTGCTTTCCTCCGCTGTACCTGTCTTACCGGCGGCAATGATGCCTGAATCAACAAAATACTTTTTGGCCTCCACTACACCGCGCATACCGCGGTGAATGGCATCCCAGTAGGAGGTCGGCATTTCTATGGTATTGCGTACTTCCGGTGAAAAATCTTTCAGCAGGTTTCCGCTTCGATCCGTTACTTTATCAAGCAGGCTCAGGTTATAACAGGTACCGCTGTTGGCAACTGTCGCCACATATCTGGCAAGCCCTACGGTAGTGTAGTTATGCTCGCCCTGCCCGATAGCGGACTGGGAAGGGTTGACAAGGGAAAACTGGGGTGCGGATTCTTCAATTTCGATGCCGGATTTTTCCGTCAGCCCATAAAGATCCGCATACTCACGCATCCGTTCATTAGCCAGATTGAAGTCTGTACCGCTCTCCGGATCTCCTGATTGGCCAAAACGGTAGCCCATTTCATAGAAGAAATAGTTGCAGGAATGCGTGATTGCCTCGGTTACATTCAGATTGCCGTGTCCGGATCTGTTCCAGCATCTCATGACAATATCAGAGTACCGTGTAAAGGTTCCCACACAGTCTACCGTACTGGACAGATTGATGATACCATCCATCAGCGCGGCGGAAGCAACCACCATTTTATAGGTAGACCCCGGCGCCGAGCGCATCTGCGTTGCATAGTCCCACAAAGGCAGGGACAAATCGTTCTGAAGCGATGCATAATACTCCGCATCAATACCGTTTGCCAGCTTATTATTATCATAGCTGGGATAGCTGACAAGCGCCAGCACCTCACCGGTATTGGGATCCACCACAACGCAGGAGCCTGAAAAAGGATCAAGCGCCAGCTGTGCAGGCGTAATCTGCAGGTTTTCTATTAGCTTCCGCATAAACTGATATGCGGAAACACTGCCATTTTCCAGGGCCGCGCGCTGTTCCTCAGAAACAGAAACAATCTGCTGCTCAATCAGTACCAGGCATACCTGTTTCCCGCTGATTGAATTATCCCGGATCATATATTTATACAATTTTTTATAAAAGGATGTCTTTTCCAGCTCCTGGCTGATATATTCCGCCAGACGGTCGAAAACCTCAGAAGAATCCGCATACTGCGTATCCATATCCAGACGGCTCACGTCCACCCAGTTCTGGGCAATGGCATATTCCAGGAATTCACTCAGGGAAATCGTTTCCTCTTCCGTCCATGTCCTGTAAACCTCATCGGAAGTATCCACCTTCAGGACCCTGGTATCATTAATAAGAAGATTGGTTACGATATAGCTTTCGTAGCTCTGATACTCTTCCTTCAGCTGATTATAAGGAGTCCTGTCCTGATACAGCTCCTGTGTCAGCCAGTTCCATACCTTTTCCTTCTTCTGGCGGAAGGCCTCGTAGACCGCTTTTTCGTTTTCCTCTGCCTGAGGAGAGGCCAGATGGTCCAGATTGATTACATTGTTATTGAACAGTGCAAAATATACATCATCTATCGGAATCCTTATACCGGAGGTCTTTGCATTGGGCGCCAGATTGAATTCCTTGATATTTTCAATTTTTTCAAGAAGCAGGCCGGCAATGCTCTGCTCCAGGATATTATATATAGCCTCCTGGAGATCGGCATCCAGGGAGAGATAAACATCATTACCGGCGACAGGCTCCACCCGTCCCTCCGAATCAATTTCCTTGCCCAGGTTATCCACATATATGGTTTCCCGGCCCTTCTCACCCTGCAGATAGGTTTCCATCACCTTTTCAATTCCGGATTTTCCTACGGTATCATTCATTTCATACCGTCCCTCATCATCCCCACCCTGACTCGTTTCTTCATTCAGGCTCTTAAGCTCCTCTGAGGAAATCTTTCCGGTATAGCCGATTATATGGGAAAAATAGGTGCCGTCTACATACCGTCTTATGGTATCCTCCGCAATATCAATCCCCAGCAGCGCATCATTGTTCTCCTTGACCGCCGCTACCGTTTTCTCGCTCACATCCGTGGCAATGGTTGTGGGTATGTATTTCTGGAAGCTGTTGGCACTCATGGCATAGCGGATAATGACAAGCTTCAATACTTCTTCCTTCGTATAGCCTTTTCCGGGTACAAAGGTGGTTCTGTCATCCGGATCCGTCCGTTCGCCAATACCATAATTGGTGGCCATAAAATCTATCACATCCTGAGGTGTGGCATTTTTTTCCTTTTCCTTCAGGCTGTCAATGGAAGCATGTCCGTAAATATCCGCCAGGAAACGAAGCAGCTTCGTATCCGACACGCTGAAGGCATACTCCCCGTTTTTATCTAAAAAAATGTTAAAATCACTAATAACGCTGTCTCCGTTGCCTTCAATAATGTGGATGGTTTCCAGCAGCGTGGCATTCAGATTTTTGTTTTTGTTCTTATCTGATTCATACACATCCTCTATGGTCACGGAGTAAGCAAGATCATTGTAGGCAAGAAGCTTGCCGTTCCGGTCGAAAATCTTGCCCCGGGAGCTGGGAATGGAGCGTTCCTTTTTGATCTTCAGGGAAAATTCGTTCAGGTAATTTTCCCCGTTGACAATCTGCAGGACGAAAACCCTGTGAATCAGAACGCCGCCCATAAGAAGCACAACAAGAGTCAGTACAATCAGCCTGGAGTTTATAAAGTTAAAAAAGTTGTCTCTGAATCTCTCAAACAATTATTCCATACTCCTTTTTTCCGCGGCTTCCAGCCTTTTATGTATCAGCAGAAGCAGCGGATATACCGCAAAGGCTATCACTATCGTATATACGGCTTCCGGCAGTATCACATGCAGGAAATAATACCCCAGTTCAAGCCGTCCCCTCAACAGGAACAGCAGACAGTAGCATACGAAATTATAGCCGATATCACTTACTAAAATCAGAATCAACGGCAGCTTGATATCCTCCGGATAAAACATCCTCTGGAAGGTGCCGTTGACGTAGCCGGTCAGCATATAAAGCAGCGCATAAAGGCCTATTACATTCCCGCTGAAAATGTCTGCAAGAAGGCCGCAGAAAAAGCCAATCAGCATTCCGTTTTTTTCACCGTTCATAAAACCGTAGGCCGCTACCAGTATGATGAGCAGGTTCGGCTTGATACCGCTGAACGCAACGGCAGGCAGCACGCTGGACTGGAGGATAAAGCAGAACAGAATAAGAAAAACGGAGATAATATTTCGTTTCAAAAGCTTCCCCCTCCCTATTCCTTATCCGGAACCGGCTGCTTCAGCTCCATAATCACCAGGACCTCCTGAATGTGCTGGAAATCCACGGCCGGTGTAATATAGCCCCATTTAGTCATATTGTTGGGGGCCGTATTGATGGAGCTGATGAAGCCGATGGGAATTCCTGAAAGATATTTACTGCTTATGTTCGAGGTTACTACCTTATCCCCTTCCGATACCTTGTCTTCCTTATCGGAGAGCTGGTCAAAACGGATTACCCCATCCGACATCACCGACTGCAGGTTTCCGGAAACCATCAGGTTAGCGGAGGTGGAAAGTACGGTTCCATAAATATTGGAATTATCAGCGATAATCGAAAGCACCCTTGCATAATTGGGGCCGACGCTGACAACCCGGCCCGCCAGGCCGCTGCCTGCGAGCACATTCATGTCCACCTGTATGCCGTCGTCGGAGCCTTTGTCGATCGTAAAAGAATAGAACCAGTTGCTGGAGTCGCTTGCGATAACTCTCGCTCCCATTTTCTCATAATCCGAGGTTGCCTTATCAATATCATAAAGCTCCCTTAAGCTAGCAAGCTCATATTTATCCTGCTGGAGCTGGGCGTTTTCCATTGTCAGCTCATCCACCTGCTCCTTCAGTTTCTGGTTTTCCTCCAGCACAGCCTTCAGCTGCCCCATCTCCTCCGCCCGGTCATACATATATCCTCCTACGGAGGCAATGCCCTTCTGAAAGGGTACCACCACATAGCCCGCGGCAGCCCTGAGAGGCCCTTCAAACAGATCTGTTCTGAAAGTGACTATCATAAGAATCACACAGACCGCAGATAAAATCATAAGAAGATACTTGCCGGGCAGTGTGAATTTGTTTCTTTTCTTCTTGATTACAGGACTCATTTACCCATCCCTTCAATTGCATAGGCAACTGATTTATAGTTTTCCTCGTTCAGGACCTTGGAAAGTCCGAGAACGACGCTTTCAATGGGGCGTTCCGCCACATTGACACGCAGGCCTGTGCTCTTGCCAAGCATATCCGCAAGATGGCTGATCTGGGATGCGCCGCCGGTAAGATAAATGCCGTGACGGTAAATGTCCGCTCCCAGTTCCGGAGGCGTACGTTCCAGAATTACCTTTACACAGTCAATGATCGAATTAAAATGCTCTTCCAGGCAGGAAACCACCAGCTCCGTAGGGATTTCCCGTTCCACGGGAAGTCCGGTCACGATGTCTCTTCCGAATACTTCCGCGCCTGTTCCCGCTTCTTCCAGCTCAGCCAGGGACTTTTTAATGCCCTCCGCTGTTTTGCCGCCGATCAGCAGGCCATATTCCTTGCGGACCGCGCTGCGGATAGCTTCGTCGAACTTCAGACCGCCCGTCTTGATCAGACGGCTGAGTACGATGCCTCCCAGGGAAAGGATGGAAACCTCCGTGGTATCATAGCCCACGTTCACTACCAGGACGCCCTGGGAATTCTTTACATCGATATCAAGGCCCAGGCCGTCTGCCACCGCCTTTTCCACCACCATGATTTTACGGGCCTTTACATTGGCGTCCTTAATCAGATCGTAAAAGGCGCGCTTCTCCACCTCCGTAATATCGGTGGGCACCGCAATATAGAAGTCGGCAGGCTTGATATTGCCTCCGGACATATCCGTCACAAAAAAACGGATCAGAGTTTCCATATTCTTAATATCGGCGATAACGCCGTTGCAGAGCGGATAGGAAATCTGGATATTGCCGGGGGCCTTTTCATACATTTCATAGGCGGAATCCCCATAAGCGAAAACGGTCTTCTTGTTCTGCACGGCGATCATGTTTTTTTCAATCATGATCTTGTCATCCGCCGCACTGTAAATCTTAATGTTGCTCGTACCTAAATCGATTCCAAAAGCATTCGTAGACAAAATGATTTTCTCCTTCCTTATTTCAACAGGCCGGACTCCCTGAAGCTTACATAGCAGTTATCACCCACTATGATATGATCGGTCAGGGGCAGCTGCATCATGCCGCAAAGCTGGGCCAGATGTTTCGTAATTTCAATATCCTGTCTGCTGGGAGAGGCATCTCCGCTGGGATGATTATGGATCAGCAGGATATGTACAGCATGGTATTCCATCGCCATAAGGAAAATCTCCCGGGGCGATACCAGGGAACAGTTGACGGTGCCCTTGGACAGTGTCCTGTCACAGATCAGGCGGTTCTTGTTGTCTGTCATCACAAGAATCACTTCCTCCGTTTCCTTTCCCCGCAGTCGTTCCATATAATAGTCTGCCACAGTTTCCGGTTTGGTAAACTGTAATCTCTCACGAGTATCCGCCATAGCCAGCCTGCGTGACAGCTCAATAAGGCATTTGATTTTCACAGCCTTCACCCGGCCGATGCCGTTGACCTTGCAAAGGTCCCCGACGGACAGATGCTGCAGGCCGAGCAGCCCTTTTTCCCTGCCCTTGCTGAGGGCAAGCACCTGCTTTGCCAGCTGCAGGGCATCCATGGTTCTGGTGCCGGTCCTGATAATGATGGCGAGCAGTTCCTCTTCGGAGAGATATTCCGGCCCCTTTGCCATAAATTTTTCATAGGGCTTCATCTCTTCATAGCATGGTTCTTTTTGATTCGTTTGATTCATTTAATTCCCCGTTTCTTCACGTTTCCGAACGCTCCTCACGGGTACGGCCGCCTGTATGTACTCACTTTTACAGCATAAGCCCGCGGCTTTTCAAAGAATGCGGTAAATCAGCAATGCAATCACTATCCCCAGTATGCTTGCTATTGTAATTTTGATCGTCAGCGCAAAGGTGATGCTCAGTATCCCGAAATCCAGGATAAGCGGGCTTGTAAACCCGAAGGTCTGTCCGAAATTCATAAAGCTTGCGGGAAACAGGCTTCCAACGAAGCCTCCCAGTACAATTCCGGCCAGAACGAGCAGCAGACAGGTCCATCCGTTTTTACTTTTCATTTTCTTCATCATTCATCCTTTGTTTTTGTTGCCATTACCTATATTAGCATACTTCCAGATCCATGTATAGAATCTAAAAGTAAAAAATTTCGCCCTGTTCGACAGCGATTGACACGTTCCACGCGGATACGTCAGGAGAAGAATCGCTTTAGCGCGGCAATTGGACGGCTTTCGCCTCCACACAGCGCTGAAGGGATTTTAATATGCCGAATTTTGCATGGGGCCAGGTCAGGCCGCCCTGAAAATAGACCGCATAGGGCGGCTTGAGGGGGCCGTCTGCGCTCAGTTCTATGGAAGAACCGGAAACGAATGCACCGGCCGCCATGATGACCTGGCTGTCATAGCCCGGCATATCCCAGGGTTCGGGACGCACGAAGCTGTCCACCGGCGCGGCCGCCTGGATCCCCTCGCAGAAGGCAATCAGGCCTTCAGGCTTTCCGAAGGTGACCGCCTGGATAATGTCATGCCTGCTCTCCTTCCCATCAGGGACTACGCCGAAGCCCAGACGTTCATAAATATTGGCGGCAAAAATGGCCCCCTTCAGGGCGCTTGCCGTAACCGTCGGGGCAAGGAACAGTCCCTGGTAAAACTGGGGCAGGATGCCCAATGACGCGCCCACCTCTTTGCCAAGTCCCGGAGAGGTCAGGCGGCAGGCCGCATTTTCCACGCATTCCCTGGTGCCTGCGATGTAGCCGCCGATGGGCGCCAGGCCGCCGCCGGGATTTTTAATCAGGGAGCCGACACACATATCCGCGCCCACATCCGTTGGCTCCATGCGCTCCACAAATTCTCCGTAGCAGTTGTCCACCATGCAGATACAGTCCGGCTTTCTGCTTTTGATGAACGCGATCAGCTCGCCGATGCGCTTTACGGACAGCGTGGGCCTTGTCTGATAACCTTTGGACCGCTGTATGGTCACAAGCCTGGTGCGTTCATTCAGGGCCTTTTCAATATTTTCATAATCAAAGCCCCCGTCCGGCAGAAGATCAACCTGACGGTAGCTGATGCCATATTCCTTCAGGGAGCCCCTGGACTCCCTGATGCCGATGACCTCTTCCAGCGTGTCATAGGGCTTTCCCACAGGAGAAAGCAGCTCGTCTCCGGGTCGCAGGTTGCTCATGAGCGCCAGGGCAAGCGCATGGGTGCCGCAGGTAATCTGAGGCCTGACCAGCGCATCCTGCGTATGGAAAACGGCGGCATATACGGACTCCAATGTCTCTCTTCCCAAATCATTATAGCCATAGCCGGTGGTGCCCAGCAGGCAGGCCTCGCTCACCTTATTTTCCTGCATGGCCTTTAATACCTTCAGCTGGTTATATTCCGCAGTTTCATCTATTTCTTCAAACCGTCCCTTCAGTTCCTTAAGCACCTGCTCACCGAACCTGAGCACCGGTTCACTGATTCCCATTTCTCGGTAAAAATCTGAAATATTGCTTTCCTTCATGTCTCCTCATTTCTTTCCGCCAAATTACGGCGGCGGATATTTTTTCTTCTTATTTTATAACTGTTCAGTTCCTTCACAGCAAAAGCGTCAGCCTGCTGGACAGTTTCCTTGTTCCTTACCATACAAAACCTGAAATACCACAGGCATTCCGGGCGTCCTTACTCCACCAGGCCCCTTTGTAAGCAGCTTTCCAGCATAAATGAAAGCATGTCCTCTTCCGATGCAAAATCCGGCTTTTCCACCCAGATTACATCCTTTTCCCTGCGGAACCAGGTTAACTGCCGTTTGGCAAAATGTCTGGTATCTCTTTTTATCAGATAAACGGCTCTTTCCAGATCGTACTCTCCTTCCAGAAAGCCCAGGATTTCCTTATAGCCCAGCCCCTGCATGGAAACCAGCTGCCTGCTGCAGCCCCGCTCCTTCAGGCCGCGCACCTCTTCCAGCAACCCTTTGGACAGCATATCGTCCACCCTTTTATCTATGCGGTCATAAATGGCTTCCCGTTTATCATTCAATACGAAATAGCAGGCATTGTATGCCGCCTGTTTTTTCCGTTCCTGCTCATTGTGGGCAGATATCTTTTCTCCGGTGGATAGATAATATTCCAGGGCGCGGATCACACGCTTTACATTGTTGGCATGTATCTGCTCCGCTGCTTCCCTGTCCACGGCCGCCAGCATTTTGTGAAGATATTCCGGCCCTTTTTCCTCCGCAGTCTGCTCAAGCGTCCTGCGGCAGGCGTCATCCTCCGGATTTTCCGTAAAGTCAATATCATACAGGACCGACTGGATGTAAAAGCCAGTGCCTCCTGTAATAATGGGGATTTTCCCCCGGCTGCGGATATCGGAAATGGCCTGCTTCGCCATTTTCTGGAAGGTAACCACATTAAACTCTTCCTCCGGTTCCAGGACATCGATCAGATGATGGGGAATGCCCTGCATTTCTGAGGGCAGGATTTTGGCCGATCCAATGTCCATATGCCGGTATACCTGCATGGAATCCGCAGAGATAATTTCTCCCTGAAGCTTCTGTGCCAGCTTCAGGGACAGGGCCGTCTTTCCCACGGCAGTGGGGCCTGTCAGAATGATAAGAGGTTCTTTTTTCTGCCTTTCTTCCATATTGACTCCCTTCTCCGCGTAAATTTAAATAATCCTTTTGAATTTTCTTTCCAGTTCATATTTGCTCATGGTAATAATCGTAGGCCTGCCGTGAGGACAATGGTAAGGATTCTCCAGCTGCAGCAGCTGTTCAAGCAGCGAAGCCATTTCCTCCCGTGACATGGAGTGGTTACCCTTTACCGCAGACTTACAGGCCATGGAGGCCAGCTTTTCGGCGATTGCCTTTGGCGCGCCGTGAGGCGGTTCTTCCTCCAGTTCATCCAGTATTGCCTCCAGGAATTCTTTTTCACAATGTCCGTAAAGGTCGCACGGTACGGAACGCACAGCATAGGCATTACCGCCGAATTCCTCGATTTCGAAGCCCAGCTGCGCAAAATAGGAAGAATACTCCTCCAGAAGATGGGCTTCCCTTGCCGACAGGTTCAAAACGATAGGCGGCGTGAGCATCTGGCTGTCAACGCTTCCGTTTTCCAGCTTATTTATCAGGGCTTCGTATTTCACCTTTTCATGGGCGGCATGCTGGTCGATAAAGAGAAGCTTTTCCTCATATTCCGCAATCCAGTAGGTATCGAATACCTGTCCCAATATCCGGTAGCTCTGCACCGCCTCTTTAGTAAGCAGCTTTTCTTCGAAAAGCTCCATCTGTCTGGCATCCTTTACCGTATACTGCCCTTCTTCCTCCTGAAGCATGCGGCCAAGCCGCTGAGTCTCAAAGGGCTGCGGAGCCTCCGGCTTTGGACGGGAAGGCGGCGGGACTGCGGCGCGTTCTGCGGCCGCTTCAACCGGGACAGCTGCAGCAACTGTTTCTGTTGATATATTTAATCCGGCATCGGGCGCCTGCTGCCGGACCGATGCAGCTTCCATGCCTTTATTTTCCCGCGCAGATCCGGCAGGCGCATTCTTCTGTCCGTTATCCGAAGCAACCGTTCCCGCTTCTTTGTGAGTTTCTTTGTGTGCTTCTTTGTGAGCTTTTTCACAGGCCGATGCAGCCGTTTCCCGCACATTTTCCTTCTTCGGAGCCGTCTGCTCTAAAGAAGCAGCTTCCTGAACCACCTGTGCCTGAACCGTTTCCGCCGCAGGTGCAGGCTGCGCCGCCTGTTGGCTTTGAGCGGTTTGAACTGTGGGCGATTCCTTTTTCTCATCCGCCTTTTTCTCATCCGCCCTTTTCTTTTCTTTCCTGTTATCCAGCGTCACATCCGGTATCATTTCACGGCGTCTTAAGGCTGTGCGCACCTGTTCTTCCAGAAAGGCATACAGGCCTGGCTGATCATGGAACCGTACTTCCATTTTGGAAGGATGGACATTCACGTCAATCCGTTCCGTATCCATATTGATGTGCAGCAGCGCAAAAGGGAACTTGTGCTGCATCAGATAAGCCTTGTAGCCTGCCTCCAGTCCCTTGGAAAGCAGAGGGCTCTTAATGTATCTTCCGTTCACAAAGAAAAATTCAAAATTTCTGTTGGAGCGGACCACGGAAGGGCTTCCTAGGAAGCCTTCCACTTCTATTCCCTCCTCTTTTACGGAAAAAGGAATCAGTTCCTTTACAATCTCCCTTCCGTAAATGCGGTAGACAATTTCCTTCAGATCTCCGTTGCCGGAGGTATGGAACCTGACCTGCCCGTTCATCATGAACTGGAAAGCCACATCGGGCCTGGAAAGCGCCATATGCTCCATCAAATCCGATATATAGCTGCCCTCCGTGGCCGGGGATTTCAGGAATTTTTTCCTGACAGGCGTATTAAAGAAAAGCTCCCTGACAATGATGGTTGTGCCCTCCGGTGCGCCTACCTCTGAAAAATCCCGTTCCTTTTCCCCCTCCAGGCGGTAATGGACTCCCGTCAGTTCTTCCTTCGTCTTTGTGATCAGCTCCACCATGGAAACCGCAGCGATGCTGGAAAGCGCCTCGCCCCGAAACCCCAGGCTTCTTACCCGGTACAGATCCTCAACCGAACGGATTTTGCTGGTGGCATGGCGGAAAAATGCCTTCCGCACCTGTTCCTTTTCAATTCCGCCCCCGTTGTCCGTAACGCGGATAAAAGAGCAGCCGCCGTCCCTGATTTCCACGGTCACTGCCTTTGCACCTGCGTCCATGGCGTTCTCCACCAGCTCCTTTACCACGCTGGATGGCCGTTCCACCACTTCGCCCGCCGCTATTTTATCTATGGTGCTGCTGTCCAGCAGTTTGATTTCCGCCATCTGTGTCTCCTTTCTTCACCACTGTCCTGCCTTGGCCCGCAATTGCCCGGCAGCATGCGGGGACACTGCTGCCTACCATCTGTTTTTCAGCTTGTTCTGCAGGCGGTACAGGGTATTCAGGGCATCCAGCGGGGTCATGGTACTCACCTCCACGTTTTTCAGTTCGTCCAGCACATCCGCATCGGTCACCGTATCGAACAGGGATATCTGCTCCAGATCCAGCTCGTCATAATGCTCCTGCTTTCTGGCAGGCGCGCCCCCGTCCACTATGGAAATGCTCTGAACCTTCTCCGTTATGTCGTTATCGCTGAGCTGCTCCACAATTTCCTTGGCCCGGTCAATCACCATATCAGGCACCCCGGCCAGCCTCGCCACCTGGATGCCGTAGCTCTTATCCGCGCCGCCCTTAATAATCTTACGCAGGAAAACAATATCGTCCCCTTTTTCCTTAACGGCGATACAGTAATTATTCACGTTATTCATCTTGCCTTCCAGCTCGGTCAGCTCATGATAATGGGTGGCAAACAGCGTTTTTGCC
Organism: Clostridium sp. KLE 1755; assembly: GCF_000466465.2. NCBI lineage: Bacteria > Bacillati > Bacillota > Clostridia > Eubacteriales > Clostridiaceae > Clostridium > Clostridium sp. KLE 1755. The sequence goes on along the minus strand of NZ_KE992650.1, from coordinate 16,544 downwards.
CCCAGGAGCTTGCGGTTGCTGATATGCTCAATCACCGCCCAGGCGATGCTCAGCCCGTCAAAGGTTGAGGTCCCCCTTCCGATTTCATCCAGGATGAGCAGGCTGTTTCTGGTGGCATTGCGCAGGATATTGGCCACCTCGCTCATTTCTACCATAAAGGTACTCTGGCCGCTGGCCAGATCGTCCGATGCCCCGACACGGGTAAAAATACGGTCAACGATTCCGATGGCGGCCTGCCTTGCGGGGACAAAGCTTCCCACCTGGGCCATCAGCACTATAAGCGCTGTCTGGCGCATGTACGTGGATTTACCCGCCATGTTCGGCCCTGTAATTACGGCTATCTGGTGGGAATTATTGTCCAGATAGGTATCGTTGGGAATGAACATATCATGCTCAATCATTTTTTCCACCACAGGATGGCGGCCGTCCTTGATATTGATCTGTCCCTTTTCGTTCAGCACCGGCCTGACATAGTGATTCTGCTCCGCCACCAGGGAAAAGGAACAGAATACATCCAGCCTCGCCACCGCCTTCGCGGTAGTCTGAATTCTTTCGATTTCTCCCGCTATCCGGTCCCTGATTTCACAGAACAGATCATATTCCAGCGTGCAGAGCTTATCCTCCGCATTTAAAATGGTATCCTCCAGCTCCTTCAGCCGGGGCATGGTATAACGTTCCGCGTTGGTCAGCGTCTGTTTCCTGATATAATCCTCCGGCACCATGTTCAGGTAGGATTTGGTCACCTCCAGATAATAGCCGAATACCTTGTTGTATTTAACGCGCAGATTTTTAATGCCTGTACGCTCCCTTTCGGCATTTTCCAGCTCGGCCAGCCAGTTCTTGCCCTCCGTTTTCGCCCTGCGCAGATTATCGATGTCCTCATTATAGCCTGCCTTGATCATTCCGCCTTCACGGATGGTAATGGGCGGCTCCTCCTCTATGGAGTCACAGATCAGAAGATAGAGATCCTCCAGGCCGTCCATTTCCTGCTCTATTTTTTCATTGGCTGTCCCCGGAAGCTCTTTCAGCACGGTTTTAATATGAGGGAGCATTTCCATGGAATTGCGGAAAGCGATCAAATCCCTGGGATTGGCCGTCTTGTAGCTCACCTTTCCCAGCAGACGCTCCAAATCGTAGATAGGATTCAGATATTCCCGGATTTCATCCCTGGCCACCGGATTGCTGCAGAAGGCCTCCACGGCATCCAGCCGTTCCTCCATTTCATTTTTATGGATCAGGGGCTGTTCCAGGAAGCTTCTAAGCATCCTGGCCCCCATGGCCGTCCTTGTCTTATCAAGCACCCAGAGAAGAGAGCCTCTCTTCTGTTTTTCCCTCAGCGTTTCCGTCAGCTCCAGATTCCGTCTTGTGGAGCTGTCCAGAAGCATATACCTGTTGACCAGATACGGTTCAATATGGGTAAAATGGCTCAGCGGTATTTTCTGGGTATCATATAAATAGGAAAGAAGCGATCCCGCCGCAATCACCCCGTTAGGGAATTCCTCCACGCCCAGGCCTGACAGCGAATTGACGCCAAAATGCTTCATCAGGCATTTTCTGCACAGATCGTCGTCGAAATAATGGGGTTCCAGGGAATAAATGGCGATTCCCAGCCGCTCCTTCAAATCATCCAGTTCCATGCCGCTTACAAGAAACGCATCATTGCAGATAATTTCGGACGGCGCATATTTCATCACCTCATCCAGAAGCTTCCTGTTATCCTCCACCTCAGTCATATAATAATCGCCGGTGGTGACATCCGCCACGGAGATGCCTGTTTTCCCGGCGAAGTAGGCAATGCACATAATATAATTATTTTTATTTTCCTCCAGGGCCTGGATATTCAGGTTGGTTCCGGGCGTTACAATCCGGACCACCTCTCTCTTAACCAGCCCCTTGGCCAGTTTGGGATCCTCCATCTGTTCACAGATGGCAACCTTGTAGCCCTTGCTCACCAGCCGGCTTAAATATCCTTCTACCGCATGATAAGGGACCCCGCACATGGGCGCCCGCTCCTCCTGGCCGCAGTTCTTCCCTGTCAGTGTGATTTCCAGTTCCCTGGACGCTGTCAGGGCATCCTCAAAAAACATTTCATAAAAGTCTCCAAGACGGTAAAAGAGGATACAGTCCGGATATTGCTTTTTGGTTTCCATGTATTGCTGCATCATCGGCGTTAATTCTGCCATTGTTCAGTTTCTCCTTTGTAATTCCCATTTCAAATCCGAAAGCATATATCTATAAAATATAGCACAAAATGGCGAAATTGTAAATCTTAACAAAATCCTGCCAACGGCGTATTCTCAGGCTTTGTAACAGTCCAGACGACGGTACTGCTGCCAGGCTTTATATGGATTCAGACAACAATATTCCCGACATTTCTTCTGCACAAGCCAGGGCATCCGGAGGCTTGCTTATGCTTCAAAGTCTCTCCTTCCTCCAACCCGCCCCGCGGGAAAAAAAGCGCTGCCATACCGGCAGCGCTGCAAAAATAATCTGTAACTGTGAGGATACTGAACAGATACAATAATCCTTATTATTCCTGGCATCAAAAATGTGGGCTGTTGGGGAGAAACTTGATGCATTGGCCAGGAAAAAGATAATACATTTTGGGGAATGATATCAAATAAACAATTTTTATTTATTGCATACAATTCATAATCGCATACAATTTGCTCAATTGTCTTCCTTAAGCCAGGCATCAAATTCCCAACCCACAAGTTGTCATGTCCTGACATTCAGGACGCGACTTTTGTATTATAGCATAGTTTTTGCTAAAATGGTGCCAAAAAATAAATTTTATTTCATTTACTATTATAGTGTAGTGTCTTTGCGTAACGGACATATGTTTTTTCAAAAGAAACCATTTTATAATTTGAATAAATGTTAAAAATATGTATAAGTATATCTTTTATTACTGTTTTTTGTTATATTTTCTGCCAAGATACCTGGCAAAGCTTCTGCAGAATTCTTCCTTCCGGGAACGGGAAATTGTAAGGGCAGTCCCGTCCGCCAGCTCCAGCACATTTCCCTCCGCTTTAATTACATGCTTCAGATTTACGATATAGCTGTTATGCGCATAGACAAAATCGTGTTCCTTCAGTTCCTCATATATTTCAGCCAGACGTGAATTGCAGTTCACCGGGTTCTCTTCCGGCTCCTGGTCCAGCCATATCTGGCAGCCCCTTTTCCTAAGCGAGATATAAAGGATCCTGTCAGTATCTATCTGCATCATTTTATTCTTATATACTGCCTTAAGATAAACCCTTTCCTGACGCCTCCGAGCCTCCCGAAGAATATCCTCCATATCCCCCCGGCCTTTGCCGGCCAGCTCCTGCTTCAGAAGATAACGGTAGGGATAAACCCGGAACATATCCGGCGTGGGCATAATCACCCCTGTTACAAAAGCAAGCACCGCATTTTTGTTCTGTGCACGGAATTTTCCCGCCGTTTCCCGGCCGTCCATTCCCTGCATCTGTATATCCAGAAAAAGAATATCATGCGTCGTGAAAATATCTTTCATCAGTTCTTCCCCTGATGTATATTCATAAATACGAACCGGTATCCTCATATCCTCCGCTGTCTTTCGCAGCATCTGGCTCACCAGATACCGATCGGCCGCAGAGTCATCACAAACCGCCGCTTTCAGTTCCATTATTTCCACCATTTCCTTCTTATTTTACAGGTCTTACTTTTCTGAAAAATCATACGGGAAGGCATACGGTAACCGTGAACCTGTTCTCCTGCACTTCAAAATCAATCAGCCCCTTATTAGCCGCCACCAGCTCTTTAACATGCTTTATTCCAAAACCGTGACGCGTTTTGTTCTCTTTTCCCGTTCTGAAGCCGCCCCGATCATACACCGGCATCCGGACACAGCCGTTTTCCAGCCGGATCACCGCATAATTTCTGTCCGTATCCATGAACAAATGCAAAGCCACATATCTGTTTTCATCCCCGCACTTTTCCGCAGCCTCCAGCGAATTATCCAGGAGATTGCTCAAAATGCTGATACAGTCATAATCCCTGACTTCCCCGCAGTAAAATCCCGGTTCCGCCAGGATGTCCATCCGTATCGAAAGCTCATCCGCCCTACGCTTTTTCTCATTTAAAATAAAATTCAGGATACCGTTGGAGGAATACCGGGTTTCCTCCGCCTTTGAAATATCCGCACAGATATCACGGACAATCTCCTGCATTTTTTCATTCCTGTTTTCACAGGCCAGATAATTCAGAGTATTCAGATAACGGTTAATATCATGCAGGATCTGCCTGTAATTCTGCGTAACCTGTTCCAGCTGCGTATAGTTTTCCGATTCCATCCTGACCCGCAGCTGCATCAGCCGCTGTTCCATTATCTGGGACTGCATCTGAACGTTCCGGTTGTAAATCTCCAGGATTACAATATTGAAAACAGCCACCAGCATACAGATGATAATGAGCATCAGCCTTTCCCCTGCCGAAATTTCCGCCGTTGAATAAATTGTCACCTGCCAGACTACCCGTATCAGCATAATAGACAGGACAGGGCACAGCAGAAACGGAAGGGGCACGGAGGCCTCCTTATTTTTCAGCTTTCCCTGCATCAGACGGATTACAAGGTAGACAAGCAGCAGAGAAAAAAGCTTGGCCACCATAAGCATCGCTATTTTTCCCGCAGTGATATCCAAAATCAGGAAAGCGCCCTCAGAGTTGCCGCCCAGGCTTACCACCACATCCTCGCAGAACAGAAGCAGGAGCGTTTCCAATATATTAAAATAAAAAAGCCTTCCCCGGTTTCCCTCAAACAGAATATATGCCGCCGCAGTATAAACTGTCAGTATACCGGCCAGGTTAAGCGGCGGACTGCCCACCAGGTTAATCAGCGACATCACCGCTACAATCCCGAACCGGGCCATATTCCTTGTCAGTATGGGCATGCTTCTATAGTCGAAGAAGTTACGCATGAACAGATTCCATATATAGCATTCCAGCAAATTCGTCATTAGTATGACGGCAAGCTCTTCAAGTCCCATGACTGATTTCCCCACCTGATATTATAATTGTATTTCTCTGCAAAATTTTCCCCTGGGAATGCATTTTTTTCCCTTTCCCTTGCCAAAGTCCACTGTATTATTCATAATACATAACATCAAACGTATTACTGAGGAGGATTTACATAATGAAAAAACAATGGACAGTAACCGCCGATGGTGTAAACCATACCATCGAATACAAGGGCCGCAATCTTCTCGTTGACGGACAGAAATATCCGTTGAAGTCTTCCAACTGGTTCATCCAGCTGATTGACTATGCAATTAATTTCGGAGATACCCAGTGCCGTCTTGTGGTTATGGGAAATAAAGTGGATCTGGCTGTAAACGGCCGTTTCCTGGGAAGCGGAGAACCTTATCAGCCTATCTCCAGCATTCCCGTATATGTATCCGTGCTTGCAGGCATCAGCTGTGTTCTCGGCTTCCTTATGAACAGCTGGCTTGGCCTCTGCCTGGGCATCCTTATCGGAGTTATGTACTTCAATATGGCCCTTAAGAAAAAGACCGGCGTTCTGATTGTTGCATTCATTGTTGCCACAATCCTTCAGATCGCACTGGGAATCGGCGTAGCCTTCCTTCTGTCCTGATAACGTAAAACAGCTGCGGGGCGGTATTCTCATAAAGAGTACCGCCCTGTTTTAAATCATTTTAAACAGACAGGAGTAATTAAATGGATAATTACAATAATACCAACAATAATGATAACCAGGGATACCAGCAGAATCCTTATCAGCAGAATCCTTATCAGCAGAATCCTTACCAACAGAACCAACAGAATCCCTATCAGCAGAATGTATCCCCCCAGGGAACTCCTTACCCGGGACAGAATTACGGCGGCACGAATTATGGCGGCCAGCAGGCGCCCCCTCCCTATCAGGGAGCAAACTATGGCCAGCAGCCACAGGTCTATCCCCAGGGACCGGTAGTCATTAACCAGCTGGAGCATAAAAAGGATAATCTCGCGGTATGCTCTCTCGTATTCGGCATTATGGGCGCTGTTTTCTGCTGGCTTCTCGTTATCCCGATTGTCTGCACCATCGCAGGGCTGATTATGGGCATTATCAGCCTGGTGAAAACAGGCCAGCATTCCGGAGTCGCCCTTGCAGGCGTAATCGTTTCCGCAATCAGCCTGGTACTCAGCGTTATATTCACGCTGCTGTATATTCTTGTATTATAATACAAATATTTTGATTTGGCGAATACTAATTTCACAGTGGGAGCAAAGAGCCGGCATGCTTAAAAGTGTTGTACTGCCAGACAGTAACCTCTTACCTGTCAGGCATCCCGGTAATAAATGACAGCCGGAAGCATCAGCTTCCGGCCAATTTTTATGTTTCGGAAAGTATTAGAGAAGCCTTAATGGCTTTCCCCTACCGGAAGCAATTCCAGTACGGTTTCATCAGCGCATAAATAACCAGCGGAACCACCACGGAATTGATGAGGGACAGAACAATGTCCCCGTCAAACAGCGTGACATTTGCCGCAAAAATAACCACCTCGGACAGGCAGATAATATAAAACCCCAGTCTGCGTTTATGGAACAGCAGAATGCTCACACCTGTTATCTGCAGCAGCTCCGGTATCATGCAGGCGGCTGCCGCCGAAAGTCCCAGCAGAAACAGCCTGCCATAGTATATAAAGGTGATTATATCCATGAAGAGTACAATCCAGAGCCATATTTTCAGGCCTTTTGGCATTCCGGCACACCTCCCGCCATTTCCCCCAGGAAATAAAAGCCCTTATATTCCTTCAGATATACAGAAACAATTTTCCCAATCAGGGAAGGGTCTCCGGGGAAATGAACCAGCGTATTGTTGGAAAGCCGGCCTGTTACCAGGCTGGGATCCTGTTCGTTTACCTCTTCCACCAATGCCTCCAGCGTCAGGCCCGACAGGTGTTTCACCTGCTCTCTGGCTGTTTCCTGCACCGTGCGCAGCACTTTGTCAAACCCTTCCTTCACAACCTCCTCAGATACCTGGTTTTCCATGGCCGCCGCGGGGGTTCCTGTCCTTTTGGAATAAATAAAGGTAAAGGCATTGTCAAACCGCACCTTTTTAATAACGTCTATAGTTTCCTCCACATCCTCCGGCGTTTCTCCGGGGAAGCCCACAATAATATCCGTCGTCAGGGCGATATCAGGTATGGCAGCGCGTATTTTTTCCACCAGGGCCAGATACTGTTCCTTCGTATAGCGCCTGTTCATGGCCTGCAGGATTCGGGTGGAGCCGGACTGCAGAGGCAGGTGCAGATGACGGCATATCTTTTTGGAGGAAGCCATCACCTCTATCAGTTCATCAGATAAATCCTTGGGATGGGAGGTCATGAAGCGGATACGCTCTATTCCTTCGATTTTTTCCACCTCCCGCAGAAGTCCGGCAAAGCTCATTGGCTCCTCCAGATTCTTTCCGTAGGAATTCACATTCTGGCCCAGCAGCATGATTTCCACCACGCCGTCCGCCGCCAGAGCCTCTATTTCCCGGATAATATCTTTGGGGCTGCGGCTTCTTTCACGTCCCCTTACATAGGGAACGATACAGTAGCTGCAGAAATTATTGCAACCAAACATGATGTTGATCCCGGACTTGAAAGGATATTTTCTTTCTACCGGAAGATCCTCCACGATTTTATCCGTCCCCTCCCAGATATCGACGATCATGGCCTTCTGTTCGAATACAGAAGCCAGAAGCTCCGCGAATTTGAAAATATTATGGGTGCCGAATACCAGATCCACAAAACGGTAGCTTTTTCTGATTTTCTCAATGGTTCCCGGCTCCTGCATCATGCAGCCGCAGAGAGCTACCTTCATATGGGGATTTTTCTTTTTCAGACTGTTTAAATGACCCAGCCTGCCGTATACCCGCTGGTCCGCATTATCGCGCACCGTACAGGTATTGTATATGTCAAAATCAGCCTCCTCGCTGTCCGTAAGCACATAACCCGCCTGCTCCAGAATGCCGGAAAGCTTCTCCGAATCCCGGGCATTCATCTGGCAGCCAAAGGTAGTGACACAGGCCGTCAGCTTCCTGCCCAGCTTCTTTTCCTCCGCTTCCACATAGCTGCGGCATTTTTTCAGGTAATAATACTGTCTGGCGGGTTCCTCTGAAGGAGGCTGTCCGTTTAAGTCAATATCTTCCAGTAAAGCGTTTATTTCTTCGATTTTCATCCTTGCTCCTCTTTAACAGCCGGCATACAGGGAAATAATGTTCAGGATAATCTCCACACATTTTTCCATGGATTCGATGCACACATATTCAAATCTGCCGTGGTAATTCATGCCCCCTGTGCACAGATTCGGGCAGGGAAGCCCCATAAAGGAAAGCCTCGCGCCGTCCGTACCGCCGCGGATGGGAGAAATTACAGGAGTCACCTCCGCCATTTCCATCGCCTTCACAGCCGTATCAATGAGATGGGCATTTTCCGGGTATATCTTTTCTTTCATATTATAGTAGCTGTCCGTCATTTCCACTGTCAGGACTTCCCTGCCGTACTTTAAGTTCATCAAAGCCGCAGCATCTTTGAAATACGCCTTCTTCTGCTCAAATTTTTCCCGGGAATGATCGCGGATGATGTAATCCGCCACCGCGCTTTCCACAACGCCGCTGAATTTCTCCAGATGATAAAAACCTTCATATCCTTCCGTGGAAGCGGGATTCTCGTGCACAGGAAGAAGGTTCTGGAATTCCTGGGCCAGGAGAATGGCGTTGAGCATCTTATTCTTGGCGCTGCCCGGATGTACGCTGTAGCCGTGTACGTGAAGCCTGGCGCTTGCGGCATTGAAATTCTCATATTCCAGTTCGCCCAGTGCACCGCCGTCCACTGTATAGGCGAAATCCGCGCCGAAGCCCGGCACATCAAAATAATCCACGCCGCTTCCCACTTCTTCATCCGGCGTAAAAGCGATGCGGATGGTGCCGTGTTCTATTTCAGGAGACTTAAGCAGGGTTTCGGCCATGGTCATGATTTCCGCGACTCCCGCCTTGTCATCCGCGCCCAGCAGTGTGGTTCCGTCCGTTACGATTAAGCTCTTCCCCACATAGTCCTGAAGCTCAGGGTTTTCCTTTACAGGGAGGATAATTCCCTTTTCCCGATTCAACAGGATATCCCTGCCATCGTAGTTCTCTACAATTCTGGGCTTTACATCCTTTCCGCTTACCGCCGGAGAGGTATCCATATGGGCAATAAAGCCGATTACAGGCACTTTTTTCTCTTTGTCCTTCAGCGTGGAGGGGATGGTCGCATATACATAGCCGTATTTTTCATCCATTTTTACATCTGCGGCGCCCATTTCAGTAAGCTCCTTCACCAGGAGGCGCGCCAGCTCCTTCTGCTTTTCCGTGCTTGGGAAGGTGGTGCTTTCTTCGTCTGACTGGGTATCGATTTTTACATAGGTTAAAAATTTATCTACAACCTTGCTCATATAATTTCTCCTTTGTTATCTGATCTGTCCGTTTCCGCGGATGACGTATTTATAGGCAGTCAGTTCCTTTAGGCCCATAGGGCCTCTGGCATGCAGCTTCTGGGTGCTGATTCCGATTTCCGCGCCGAAGCCGAATTCAAAGCCGTCCGTAAACCGGGTGGATGCATTGGCGTAAACGCAGGCGGAATCCACTTCATTCAGAAACCGTTGTGCATTGTCGGCATTCTCCGTGATAATGGAATCGGAATGTCCCGTATTGTAACGGTTGATATGGGCAATGGCCTCGTTCAGGCTGTCCACTGTTTTCACAGAAAGAATATAGTCCAAGTATTCCTTCCCGTAATCCTCTTCGTCAGCCGCAGACGCGTCGGGGATACTGCGCAGTGTCCTTTCGTCCCCCCGGATTTCCACGGATGCGCTTCTGAGGGCTTCCGCCAGGGCCGGCAGGACCTTCTCCCGGATATTTTCGTGAATGACCAGGGACTCACAGGCATTGCAGACACCGATACGCTGTGTCTTGGCATTTATGATGATAGGGATTGCTTTTTGGATATCGGCATATTCATCCACGTAGATATGGCAGTTGCCTGTGCCGGTTTCAATCACGGGTATCGTGCTGTTTTCCACCACCGCCCGGATCAGTCCCGCGCCGCCTCTGGGAATGAGTACATCCACATAGCCGTTCAGCTTCATGAACCGCTCCGTTGTTTCCCTGTCCGTATCGGTAATCAGCTGGATGGCATCGGCGCAGGCGCCGCATTCTGCAAGAGAAGCGCGGATGCTTTCCGCAATGGCGGTGTTGGAATCAATGGCATCCTTCCCGCCCTTGAGGATACAGGCATTCCCCGCCTTAAAGCAAAGGCCGAAGGCATCCGCCGTCACATTGGGACGGGATTCATAAATGATTCCAATAACTCCCAGCGGCACCCGGCGTTTCTCGATTTCCAGACCGTTGGGACGGGTAAACCGATCCAGTACCTCTCCCAGCGGATCCGCAAGCCCGGCTATCTGGCGCAGCCCTTCCGCCATGGCTTCCACCCTGGCTTCTGTCAGCCGCAGGCGATCCACCATGCCCGGATGCATTCCGTTCTCCTGTGCCCGGCTCACATCCCGCCCGTTGGCTTCCAGAATTCTTCCGCAGTTTCCTGTAAGGGCGTCCGCCACTGCCAGCAAGGCCGCATTTTTCGCAGACGCGCTCATTTTCTGCACTTCATATTTCGCAGCTGCCGCCGCTTTTCCCATTTCCGTCAGATTCATAACCATACCTCCTGAATACCGCAGGCAGGCCTGCGGTACCGCATAAATCAGCATGCCGCTGCGGCACGCCCTCCCTGTGTCATCTACTGGCCTATTCCTCTTCTTTATCCGGCATGACTGTATCCGGCCAGTTTTTTTATATCCAGTCCGTTTTTTCTATATCCGGCCCGTTTAATTCTATATCCAGCCCGATTCCGTCACGATCCGTTCCGGCCTTATATCTGTTTCCTCCTCGGGCAGCTCTTCCAGCAGCTGGCAGTCAAAACAGAGCGCAATTCTTGCCGCGCCCTGCGCCCTCCGGCAGAACCGGTCATAAAAACCGCCTCCATATCCGAGCCGCCGCCTTTGCCTGTCAAAAGCAGTGCCGGGCATGAGGATCAAATCCCGGGAATTTTTTCCCGTCTCATAATGCCTTCCCTGCAATACCACAGGCTCCGGGATTCCCTGAAAGCCGTCCTGAAGCTCCTCCGGATCCATAATCCGGTAAAAAGACATTGTTCTGGCTCCCGCCTGGCCTTCAATTTTCGGGCAGAAAACCTGTTTGCCCTCCCGCAGCGCGCCTTCCATCAAATCATAGGTAGGCACCTCATCCCGGTAAGAAGCATAAACCAGAATTTTTTCCGCCAGTTGGTATTCCTCACTGTCCCTGAGGAAGTCTGTGATCCGTCTGCCGGCGGCCTCACGCTCTTTGGCGCTCATCAGGGCACGCCTGGCAAGCGCTTCCTTCCGGCACTCTTTTTTACTCCGCATGTTCTTTTCCCAGATTGATGACGGAGCCATCCTCATTCTGAATATTGATATTATTCAGCTGGGAACGCAGGTTCGCCTTCACACTGTTAATATATTCCTTACGCAGCCGCGCCTGTTCATCCTTTTCCTCAGCGCTCAGTCCCTCTGCCTGGGATTTATGATACAGCTCGTTGATTCGTTTTATTTTCTCATCCATGGTAAGCGGTTCGCTCATTTCTGCCGTTCTCCTTTCCGTATAGCCTGTTTTGGCCGATACATTTCGTACGGTCAGCGCAGTAAATGCGCAGACCCTGTCCGAACTGCCACAGTCCCTATTTTTTCAGCCTGCTTACAAATCCGGGGAGGTCAAAATCCTCGTCCTTATTTGCCACAAACAAAGTTCCGTAATTCCTGCCGTCCATGAGACGGTGTATGATTCGGATATCCTTGCTGTTCGCGATCAGCATATCCGCCCCTGCCTTGGTAGCGATTTTGGCGGCGGTTAGCTTGGTATTCATGCCGCCGGTGCCCACGCTGCTTCCCGTGCTTCCCTTCCCCATATCCATATAGGCATCGCTCAGCTCCTCCACGATCTCCACGAATTCGGCATCCGGGTTTTTCCTGGGATCATCCGTATACAGCCCGTCTATATCGGAAAGGAGAATCAGCAGATCCGCATCAATCAGGGCAGCCACAATGGCGGAAAGTGTATCGTTATCCATTTCCAGCTCATAGGTGGCAACCGTATCATTTTCATTTACCACCGGAATAACACCCATTTGCAGCAGCTGGGAAAAGGTATTGTGGGCATTATAACGGTTCAGATCGTCCACTATCGTATTTTTAGTCATCAGAATCTGGGCGGTTACCTGATTATATTCGGAAAAAATACGCTCATAGGTCATCATCAGCCTCGACTGGCCGATAGCGGCACAGGCCTGCTTGATGGCAATCCGGTTGTGCTCGTTGATGTCCTCCTCCCTCAGATGCATTACCTTTTTCCCCTGGGCAATGGCCCCGGAGGTAACAAGAACCACATCCTTGCCCTGGTTTTTCAGATTGCAAAGCTCCCTTACAAGAACCTCCAGCTTAATATAGTCCAGATCTCCTGTCTCAGGATGCTGAAGGGACGAAGAGCCTATTTTCACAACAATTCTTTTTTTATCCTTAAGCCTTTCACGATACTGCTCCATCATTTTATCCTCCGTACATATGCTCTAAAAAGCATTTTATATAATTTCATAGCATTTCGCAATAGCTTCTGCGATCTTCATGCCGTCCATAGCGGCGGAAGTAATGCCTCCCGCATATCCCGCGCCCTCTCCGCAGGGATAAAGCCCCCTGACCTGCGACTGAAAATCAGCCTCCCTGTGAATACGCACAGGCGACGAGGTTCTGCTTTCCACGCCGGAAAGGCAGACCGCATCATCCGCAAAGCCGGGAATGATCCTGTCAAAGGCTTCCATTCCCTCCAGAAAAGCTTTCCTGATGGAGGGTGAAAACAGAGGTTTTAAATCGGCAAAAGTATATTCCCCTTTGATGCAGGGCATAAAATCCGCCGCCACATGTTTTTCCCGCTTCGCTTTCCCGCTCCTGTCCGCAAAATCCCGATAACGCTGTACCGGGATTTTCCCGCCGCCCAGCTCCCATGCTTTTTCTTCCAGCCGGCGCTGGAAGGCGATGCCCGCAAGAGGCCCTTCGGCTCCGAAATCCTCCGGTGTTACAGAAACAATGATCGCGGAATTCGCATTTCTGCCATCCCTGCTGCTGTAGCTCATGCCGTTTACCGCCAGCCGCTTCTCCTCGCTTGCGGCATTGACCACGTAGCCGCCCGGACACATACAGAAGGAATAGGCTCCCCTGTTTTCGGACGTCCGGGCCGTCAGCTTATAGGAGGCCGGAGGAAGGTGCTCCGGCCATTCACAGGCATACTGGGACAGATTGATAAGCGACTGGGGATGCTCCACCCGGAGTCCCACGGCAAATGCCTTGGCCTCCATGGGTATCTTTTTCTGCTCCAGCATTTCAAAGGTATCCCTGGCGCTGTGGCCGATGGCCAGCACTACCTGCTCCGCCGGGAAAACCTGTCCTCCGGCACATTTTACGCCGGTGACCCTGCCCTTATCCAAAAGCAGCTCGGTCACTTTGGTGTTAAAATGGACATCACCGCCCCAGGAAAGGATCTGCTCCCGCATATTCCTGACCACCTGGGACAGAATATCCGTGCCGATATGCGGTTTATTTTCATACAAAATACCGGAAGGCGCGCCATGCTCCACAAAAATCCGCAGGACCTCGCCGCTTCTGCCCTCTTTATCCTTAACAAGCGTATTCAGCTTGCCGTCGGAAAAGGTTCCCGCACCGCCTTCACCGAACTGCACATTGGAATCCGGCCTGCATGGACCGCCTGCCCAGAATGCTTCCACATCCCTGGAACGGGTCTGCACGTCGCTGCCCCGTTCTAAAAGGATAGGGCGGTATCCCGCCCTGGCAAGCATATAGCCGCAGAAAAGCCCCGCCGGCCCCATACCGATAATAAGCGGCCGGTGCTGCATTTTTTCAGTTCCCGGCCCGGGAAAATGGTAAGCCACAGGGGTAAACCGGGTTACATCAGCATTCCGGCATTTCCTGATAACCTTATCCTCATCCCCGCTTTTCAGAGTGATATCCACCACGTAGGAATACCATATTTCCGGTTTTTTCCTGGCATCTATGGATTGCTTCGCCACGCTGCAGGAGGCAATCTGTCCCGCAGGGATGCGCAGTATCCTGGCGGCCTTTTCTTCCACGGCCTCCGGGGCGTGTCCCGGCTTTAACTTCATCTGTTGTATTCGAATCATTCCGTTTTCCCTTTGCTGCAACAGCTTTTTTAATCTGTTACTCTCTTTTTCCTTTTTTCCGTTGGCCGGCTGGTTTCCCCAGTGACAGAACCGCATCTTTCCCCGCTATGTAACCTGTGGTCCATGCCCACTGAAGATTGTAGCCGCCGCACCTTCCGTCCGCATCCAAAAGCTCTCCCGCCAGATAAAGGCCGGGACATATGCGTGATTCCAGATGCCCGTCCACCTCCGTCAGAGGTACGCCGCCCGCACATACCTGGGCATTGGCAAAAGGATTCGTATCCGTCACCTGCACTTCAAAGCTTCTAAGCAGCGCAAAAACCTTCCTTATGGCAGGAAGATTTTTGCGTTCCGCCCTGTCTCCCATAGAAAGCCCGCAAAGCTTTACCGCCGTCTGGATAATCTTCTTATTCACCAGGCCGCCAAACAGCACCTCCATACTCCTTTGACGGCAGGACGTGCATTTTTCTTCCACCAGCTCCTGCCACAGGGCCTCATTATCCCGGAACCCCGGCAGGAAATCGATGGACGCCTTCACCTGCCTTCCGGCATCCAGCGCGGCAGCGGCAAAACGGCTGAGCTGAAAAACCGGAATCCCCGAAATCCCATAGTCCGTCAGCTGCAGCTCTCCCTGCTCCTCATAGCTTTCATTTGTTCCCCGCCCGCTGATCAGGAGCTGTATCCTTGCATCACACCGTACCCCTGCCAGTCCCTTCCAGAAGCTTCCCGCACAACGAAGCTGCACAAGCGCAGGCAGCGGCTTAAGGATCGTATGTCCTAAGGCCTTCGCCAGGGCATACCCGCCAAAATCCGCATTTTTTTCACCGGCTATGCTTCCGCAGGCAAGAATCAGCTTCCCAAACAGCCAGTCTTCCCCACCGGCGCGCACCAGGAATTCCGTATCCCGCCCCTTTTGGGAAACGGTTATTTTCTCCACCGCACAATCCGTAACCACCTCAGTTTCCTGCTCCTCCAGGGTAAAACGCAGTGTATCCAGCACGGTGGCCGCCTGCTGGGAAAGGGGATATACATAACCGTTTCTGTCCATGACCAGCATCCCCATACGCCGGAACTGCTTCAGCGTATCCTGTACCCCAAACTGCGCAAACAGCCCGGAAAGCGCCTCCGGATTTTGGCTGCGGTAATATTGCTGCGGATTTTCTACAGAAAAAGACAGGTTGGTTAAATTACATTTCCCGTTGCCTGTCGCCAGCAGTTTCTTACCCACCCTGTCTTTTTTTTCCAATACTGTGATTTTACAGCTGCCAGAGCTGTCAGCCTGCGCCGCAGATATGGCCGCCATCAGGCCGGAGGCCCCGCCTCCGATAATTCCAATCTCTCTTCTCCTCATACAACCGGTTCCTATCCTGTACAAGCGCATATGTCCCGCGCGCTCTTTCCCGTAACATTTCAGACGGCTCCAGGTGTCGCTTCCTGTCCTCATTTCAGCCGTCCGAACTGTTATCCATTATAATACTAACTGGAGTAAGACTCAAGGAAATTATAAAGCTCCGCCTCGCTTCCCACATATTTGAAACGGAGAATTTCCCCCGCCAGCTCTGCGGAAAGGCTCTGCAGCGGAATCCCTGTGGACATATATTTCGTCTTTTTATCAGATTCATATACTACCACATAATTATTTTCCACGGCAAGATAGAACTCTGTACATTTCTTTTTACTTTCGTAATTTTTCTGGATTACCACCTCATCGGCTGAGAACCGCTGCACATCCAGGGAAAGAAAGCCTTTATTGAGATCATTTAAAGACGGCGCCGTCTCGTAGCTGTCCATTGCTGACAGAAACGCCTCCCTATCCATGCCGATATACTGTTCCGGAATCGGAAGTTCCTCCTCCGTCCGGCTGGAATCCGCCAAATCCAGGCTCTTTACCACAAAACGTGTATCACAGGTAATGATTAAGCCGCCAAGCTCCGCCGCTTCCAGACTTCCCTGCTCCTGCGCCGCTGTTTCCTCCTGTATAATCTGAGGCTGTTCCCGGCTGGGGTAAAAGAAATCCTGCAGCTTTATGGATGCCAGAAAACCCGCGGCCAGCATGAGCAGCGGATAAATTAAAAATATGCTGATTTTCTTCCACAAACGCATAAGAACCTCCTGCTCTTATATCCCTTTTGTATCAAGTATCAGCATATTTAAGCCAAATTATTCAGCGGCGGGGGGAGGCGGTTCTTTCTGCCCTCAATTGGTTCCGTGGGGCGCAGGTATGTGGGGTGGGGGTTTGTTCCGGCAGGCGGGGAGGGATGGGGGGATTTCCTG